>DXIA01000005.1 GCA_019113125.1 Candidatus Pygmaiobacter gallistercoris
TATCATCTGAATCTGAGTCCCCGGGGGGAAGAGGCGTTTCAGGTAAGCCATCAGGTCTTTTTTGACTGGGATGAGCAGGCGCTGTCCGCACTCAGCCCGGCCGAGCGGGACACCCTGTTCTTCCTGCTCGCAAAAATTTCCCGGAAAGAGGACGGCACAACATGTACGAGATGATCTGCAGCCCGATCGACTACGGCGGGCACATCTTAAAAAACCGCATCATCTTTGCCCCGACCACGATGGGGCTGCCGCAGCAGGAGCTGGCCGCACGGCTGCGTGCGATCGCCGCCGGCGGCTGCGGGATGATCATCATCGGGGATGTTCCGGTACTGCCCCATGGGTTTG
Source organism: Candidatus Pygmaiobacter gallistercoris (assembly GCA_019113125.1). Classification (GTDB taxonomy): domain Bacteria; phylum Bacillota; class Clostridia; order Oscillospirales; family Ruminococcaceae; genus Pygmaiobacter; species Pygmaiobacter gallistercoris. The sequence goes on from DXIA01000005.1 coordinate 346, forward strand.
GCCCCTCGCTCTACACCAAAAAGGGGGTCGAATTTTACCGGTCACTGGCCGACGTCGTTCACGCGGAGGGCTGTCTGCTCTGCGCCCAGCTGCACCAGTCGGACTCCGATCTCAAAGGGATGGCAAAGTATCTGCCCGGCCTGCTGACCCGGCGGATCACCCCGCAGCAGCTGCGGGGGCTGCTGAACGAACAGGTGGGGCCCTATGTCACCCGCCTGCCCGCAGCGAAGGTGGAGCGGATCACTTCCGCCTTCGGCGAGGCGGCCCAGCGGGCGGTCGAGGCGGGCTTTGATCTGGTCCAGGTGCACGGCGACCGGATGTGCGGCAGTTTCAGCTCCGCGCTCTTCAACCACCGCACCGACCAGTACGGCGGCAGCGCCGAAAACCGGGCCCGGTTCGCCGTCGAGGCGGTGCGGGCGATCCGCCGTCGGCTGCCCGACCTGCCGATCGACTACAAGCTGGCGGTACGGCAGGAGGACCCCCACTACGGCAACGCCGGGGTGCTCGAATCCGAGCTGCCGGTCTTTGTGCCGCTGCTGGAGCAGGCGGGAGTGACCAGCTTTCATGTGACCCTCGCCGACCACGGCGCGCTGACCGATACCATCCCGCCCAAAAGCCACCCCGTATTCGGCGCGGAGGGCTGCTTTCTCAAGTTCTGCGACGAGGTGCGGGCCCTCACCCGGCTGCCGGTCTGCGGGGTGGGCGGACTGACCGATCCCGACTTCATCGAGAGCCAGCTGCAGGCGGGCCGGATCGACTGCGCCGCGATGAGCCGGCAGCTGATCGCCGATCCGAACTGGCCCGGCAAGGTCTTTGCCGGAAAAACCGATGAGATTCACCACTGTATCCGCTGCAACCGGGAGTGTCTGGGCGGGATGATGGCCCACCGGGGCGTCCACTGCATCTACGAAAGGGAGCGAAAAAAATGAGTTACGCCATTGTTTACAGCAGCCGCACCGGCAACACCGAACTGCTTGCCGGTGCCATCCGTGAATCGCTGGATCCTGCCGACTGTCTCTATTTCGGCCGGCCCGATCCGCAGGCGCTCACCGCCGATCAGATCTACCTCAGGTTCTGGACCGACAAGGGAAGCTGTGACGAGGAGACCGCCGCCTTCCTTCCCCTGCTGACCGATCAGCGGGTCTTTCTGTTCGGCACCGCCGGCTTTGGCGGCGCGCCGGCCTATTTTGACGGGATCCTCAGCCGGGTGCGCGGCCTGCTGCCCGAAACGGCGCGGGTGACCGGCAGTTTCATGTGCCAGGGCAAGATGCCCCTATCGGTCCGCCGGCGGTATGAGACGATGCCGGACAGTCCCCGCCGCACCGCGATGCTCGCAAACTTCGATCAGGCCGTCAGCCGCCCCGACGGGCAGGACCTTGCAGATCTCAAGGCTGCGGTGACCCGCGCGGACTGACCAATCAAAAGCAAGGCAGCGGTCTGCCGTCTCCCCTTTTGCGGGATGGGCGGCAGATCGCTGCTTTTTTCTGTTTTCCTCTTGACGGGGCTGTTCTTCTCCTGTATTATTATGTTAGACGATATATCGTGTGACGATATAAAGGAGGTGGCCGGATGAGCTATGACGGGGGCCCGATGACTGAGGCGATGTACTACATCCTGCTCGCGCTGCTCGAGCCGAGCCACGGCTACCGGTTGATGCAGGCGATCGGCGAGGTCTCATCCGGCCGGGTCAAGATGGGTCCGGGGACCCTCTACGGGGCACTCTCCCGGCTCGAAGAGGACGGTCTGATCTGCCGGGTCGGAGAAAAGGACGCGCGGCGCAAAACCTACGCGCTGACCGAATCAGGGCGGGCGGCACTCGAGGCCGAGGCGGCCCGGCTGCGTGCGATGCTGGCGGATCTCGCACGGATGGAAGGAGGAGCACAGAATGGCTGAAGAGACCAATCGGCAGCGGCACAGCTGGCGGCTGCACCCGACGCTGGTACTCGAGCAGGTCGGGGTGGTGGAGCACTACTATGAAAACCAGGCGGCGAAGGGGCTGGTGCTCGAGAGTGTCGGGGAATGGTTTGACTGTTTTGTCCGCACCGCCCCCTGCGCGATGCGGTACCGGGCCGAACCGGTGCAGCGAGGCGAGCAGGATGGCCCCGACTGGGATCGCAAGCAGTTCTATGAGGACGCGGGCTGGGAGTATCTGGGCACCGCGGGGGATCTTCACTTCTTTGGGGCGACGGCGGACAGCGGCGCCGAGGAGCTGCACACCGACCCGCAGGACTTCGCGCCGACCATCCGACGCCAGCGGCGGCTTAATTTCTGGTACGCGCTGATCTTCTCGCTGGTGATGCTGGCGGTGACCCCGCTGATCTTTTTCGACTACCCGCCCGATCCCCGCAGTTGGTTCTACCTCGTAGTGCTGGCGCTCTGCATCCTGATCATGCTGCCCGGGATCTTCCGGGACGGGCGCTGGCTGTTCCAGAAGCGGTGGCAGCATCTGCCGCCGGTGGATCACAAAGCGAAGATCCCCCGCGACCTCACGCTGCGGGCCCGGCCGCTCTCACTGCTCCTGATCATCACGGTGGTGGTGGCGGTCAACCTCGCTGAGGCGCAGATCTACCGGATGGGATATCGGCCGGTCGCGCAGGCGGCCCCCGGCGAGCTGGTGCTGACCCTCGCCGAGACCGACGGTCCCGATCTGCTCGACTACGACTACCCGCTGCCCTACCAGCAGAACAACACCTTCCGGGTGATGCTCGCCCCCAACGGCTACTGGTTCCACCAGAGCGAGGAGTCGGCGAAGACACCGGACGGGGCGGTGGTGCTGCTCTCGATCGAGCGGGCGAGCTGTCGCAGCGAGGAGATGGCGGCCTGGGTCTTCGACCAAATGCTTGATCGGTACGACTGGATGAAGGACAAAACCACCCTCACCGCGCCGGGCTTTGACAAGCTGCTCTTCTGGGGCGGCCCGCCGGGCCAGACCAAATGGTACTTTGCGCTGGCGGGAAACCAGGCGATCTTCTTCTACTACGAGGGATCGATGGAGGAGGACGCATTGCTCGCGCTGCTGGCGGAAAACCTCAAAACCGCGACATGACAAAAAAGAGGGAAGACAGCCGTCTTCCCTCTTTTTCTGTTTGTCACCCCTTCTCGGGCACGATCTCGATCCAGTAGCCGTCGGGATCCTCGATGAAGTAGATCCCCATCTCCGGATTCTCATAGCAGATGCAGCCCATCTGCTGGTGCAGCCGGTGGGCGGCCTCATAATCCGCCACCGTGACCGCGAGGTGGAACTCGTCCTCCCCGAGGTCGTACCGCTCGGTGCGCTGGTGCATCCAGGTCAGCTCGAGGGTGAAGTCGCTCACCCCGTCCCCGAGGTAGGCAAGGGTGAAGTTCTCCCCCTCCTTGCGCCGCACCTCGGCAAAGCCGAGCGCCTCGCGGTAAAAGTCGAGGCTCCTCCCGAGATCGAGGACGTTGAAGTTGAAATGGTTGAACCGAAACTGCATGCCGGTTACCTCCTTGTCGTTTTGTTCTCCCCTATCCTACCACAGCCGCGGCTTTCCCGCCAGTGGAAAATGTGGTATAGTAAAGAGAATAACGCTGCAAAGAGGAGATGCTGTGATGCACACGATTCTCTGGTTTCTCTATTTCTGGCTCTACCTGATCGCGGTGCTGCCGCTCTACTGGTACCTGCGGCGGCTCGAAAAGCGGGGCGACCGGGAGCGCTGCGACCCGATCCTTCACCGCACCGTCGGCCGCTGGGCGCGGCGGCTGATCCGGGCCGCCGGGGCGAAGGTGACGGTCGAGGGGCTCGACAAACTGCCCGCCGGTCCCGCGGTCTATGTCGCAAACCACCAGGGCTATTTCGATATCCCGGTGGTGCTGGGCTACCTCGGCGACGACACCAAGCCCCTTGTCGCGAAGAAGGAGATCGACCGGATCCCGCTGATCCGCCGCTGGATGCGGCTGCTCCACTGCGTCTTTCTCGACCGGGAGAACCCCCGCAGCGCGGTCGCCTCTCTCAACGAGGCCGCCGGCTGGGTGGCGCAGGGCTACTCGATGGTCATCTTCCCCGAGGGCACCCGCAGCAAGACCGGCGAGGTGGCTGAGTTCAAGGGCGGGGCCTTCAAGATCGCCCAGAAGAACCGGGTGCCGGTGGTGCCCTTTGTCATCGACGGCACCGCCGAGCTGATGGAGCGCAACGGCTACTGGATCCACGGCGGGCCGGTGCGGCTGCGGGTGCTCGATCCGATCGACACCACAAACTACACCAAGGAGGATTGGCGGGCGCTGCCCGCCCTCTGCGAGAGCCGGGTGCGGGAGGGCCTCGCCGCGATGCGGACAGGCCGCTGACTTGACAGCGTCGGAAAAAACCGCATAATAAGTAATTAGTTACCTATTTGGGATCGGGGGCGTTGTCTATGATGATGCCGTTTGGGCTGAAGATTGCGATCATCAACCGGGCGTTCCGCAAGCAGATGGACGAGAAGGCCGCAAAGCTGGGGCTGACCTCGGTTCAGCTGCGGGTACTCGGCTCGATCAGCCGGCTCCAGGAGCGGGAGACCGAGGTACACCAGAAGGATCTCGAGCAGATCGAACATGTGAGCCACCCCGCGATGACCAAGCTGCTGCAGCGGCTGGAGGTAAAGGGGCTGATCCGCTGTGCACCGAGCGTACAGGACCGCCGCTACAAGCGGATCTGCTGCACCACCCAGTCCGCCGGCATCCACCGGATGATCCTCGCGCAGGATGCCGAGGTCTTCGACACGCTGTGCCGGGACCTCTCGCCGCAGCAGCGAGCGCAGCTGGTCGAGCTGGCAGATCTGCTCGTCAAGGGCATTGATCTGGCGTAATCTTTTTTGTCCCGGCAGCATGCCGAACCGGGGTTCGCGCATGCTGTCTTTTCTTTTGGTCGATTAGGAAACTAGTTACTTAATTTAAGGAGGCAGATGCCAATGGAAAACACAGCATCAGAGCAGGAAAAACAGAGTCCCTTTGCCAGCGAACCGATCGGAAAACTAATTCTCCGGTTTGCCATTCCCAGCGTGATCGCGCTGCTGGTCAACTCGCTGTACAACATCGTCGACCAGATTTTCATCGGCTGGGGGGTCGGATATCTGGGCAACGGGGCGACGAATGTCGTCTTTCCGATCACGATTGTCGCGCTGGCCCTCTCGATGATGATCGGCAACGGCGGCGCGGCGTTTCTGAGCCTCAAGCTGGGCGAGGGCGAGCGGCGGGCCGCGCAGAAAGGGGTGGGCAACGCGGTCGCGCTGTCGGTTGTCGTCAGCGTGGTGCTGACGGCGGTCTTTCTGCTCTTGATCGACCCGATTCTGACCCTGTTCGGCGCGACCGACATGCTGCGGCCCTATGCGCTGGACTACGGCTTTGTCATCGGGATCGGACTGCCGTTTATGATGATCTCGGCGTCGATCAACTCGATGATTCGCGCGGACGGCAGCCCGAAATATGCGATGTTCTCGATGGTGCTCGGCGCAATTCTGAACATCATCCTCGACCCGGTCTTCATCTTTGTCTTCGAGATGGGGGTGCGGGGCGCTGCGATCGCCACCAGCCTCGGGCAGATCGCGTCCTTCCTGGTATCGGTGATCTATCTGCCCCGTTTCAAGACGGTGCGGCTGAATGCCGCCTTCCGGCTGCGCGGCAGGACCTGCGGCAGCATCCTGACCTTCGGGCTGAGCAGTTTCATCACCCAGTTTGCCATCACCATCGTCATGGCGCTGACCAACAATCTGCTGGCGGTTTACGGCGCGCAGTCGGTGTATGGGGCTGAAATTCCGCTGACCGCGACCGGTATCGTGATGAAGGTCAACCAGATCCTGATCTCGATTCTGCTGGGCATCGCCACCGGCACCCAGCCGATCATCGGTTTCAACTACGGCGCGCGGAACTTCGCACGGGTCAAGCAGGCGCTCAAAATCTCGCTGATCGCCTCGGAGGTCGCCTCGATCCTCGCGTTTTTGCTCTTTCAGTTCTCCCCGATGACGGTGGTCTCGCTGTTCGGCTCGGAGGAGGGGCTGTACAACGAGTTTGCGGTCAAGGCATTCCGCATCTTTCTGCTGCTCTGCCCGCTGACCGGATTTCAGACCGTCGCCGCGGTCTATCTGCAGGCGGTGGGCAAACCGGTCAAATCGGCGATCCTCTCGCTGGCGCGGCAGATTATCTTTTTCGTTCCGGCGGCGCTGCTGCTGCCGCTGTTTCTCGGGGTGGATGGAGTGCTCTGGACCGGTCCGGTCGCGGACGGCCTCGCCTTTCTGCTCTCGCTGGTTCTGCTCTTCTTTGAGCGCAAACACCTGAATCGGCACCATCACCCACACCCGGCCGCTCAGGCCGAAAAAGGAGGTATCCAATGAAGAACCGCGTCATCACCATCAGCCGTGAATTCGGAAGCGGCGGCCGCACCATCGGAAAACAGACGGCTGCTGTGCTCAATATCCCCTGCTATGACCGGGAACTGGTCGAGAAGATCGCCCGGCAGAGTGGACTGGACCCCGACTATGTCGAGTCGGCCAGCGAAGATGCCCCCGGCGGGCCGATCGTCTCCGCCTTTTCCAACGGGGACTTCGGCCCGAACAACGCGGATTATATCTGGACCATTCAGTATCGGATCATCACCGAACTGGCCGAGCAGGGGCCCTGTGTCATTGTGGGCCGGTGCGCCGACTACATTCTGCGGGACAAGGCCGACTGCCTGCGGGTCTTTGTCCACGCGGATCAGGCGTTTCGGGCCAGACGGATTCTCAAGGAGTACGGCGAACGGGAGACCCCGGCGGTGCAGCGGCTGCGGGACAAGGACAAGCGCCGCGCGGCCTACCACCGGTTCTATACCGATATGAAATGGGGACATGCCCAGAACTACGACCTCACCCTCAACAGCGGTACCTTCGGCATCGACCGGTGTGTCGCGATCATCGCCGATCTGTTTTTGCACCCCAATCCGGACAGGCCGCAAACCACCTCCGGCTGACCGGTCGCACTCCTTGGGGACAGCAAAAAGCGGACCTTTTCCTCTTGAAAAGGTCCGCTTTTCCTGTCCTCATGCTCAGTCCGCCACGATCGCGGCAAAGCTGCCGCCGGCAAGCCGGCAGAGCTCCTTGGGGTCGAGCTCGACCTGAAAACCAATCTTGCCCGCCGAGACCATGATGGTCGCAAGCCCCTCGGCGCTCGCGTCAAAGACGGTCGGGTACCGCTTTTTCATCCCGAGCGGGCTGCAGCCGCCCCGGATGTAGCCGGTCACCTTGTTGATCTCGGCGACGTGGATCATCGAGACCGACTTCTCCCCCACCGCCTTTGCCGCCCGCTTAAGGTCGAGCTCCTGCTCGACCGGCAGACAGAAGACCGCAAATCCGCCGCCCGCGGTGCGGGTCACCAGCGTCTTAAAGACCCGCGCCGGGTCCTGTCCCAGTTTGCGGGCCACCCCTGCTCCGTCGATCACCCCGTCCGAGTGGTCGTAGCTATGCGGGGTGTAAGTCACCTTCTCCTTCTCAAGCAGCCGCATCACATTTGTCTTTTCCTCTTTTTTGGCCATCCCAGCCACCTGCCTTCCCCCAAAAATCGGGGTTTATTTTTACAAATAGTATTTTATCGACAATATATTACAGCTTTTGGATCAAACGGGTGAAGAATTCCACCGTTTTCCCCACCGTCTCGACCGGCACCCGCTCGTTGTCGTTGTGGATCAGTCCCCGCTGCTCAGCCGAGAGGGCCATCGCCGAGAACTTGAAGACATCGGTGCAGATCGCCGAAAAGTGCCGCGAATCGGAGCAGGCAATCATCAGGTAGGGGGTGACGATCGCGTCGGGCCAGGTCTCGGCCACCGCCTGCGAGAGGGTCTGCCAGCCCACGCCTGAGAGGTCGGCGTAGGGGGAGGCGTTGGTGCCGTGGAGCACCCGGACCTCGACCGCATCCTCCCCGATCGCCCGGCGCAGATGGTCGGCGGCCTGCTCGACGGTAGTGGTGTTGATCAGCCGCAGGTTCGCGGTGGCAGTCGCCTCGTTCGGCATCACATTTGACTGTTTCGAGCCGCGGGCCATCGTGAAGGCCATCGTGGTGCGCATCATCGCGTTCAGCTCACCGCCAAGTTTTTCCGCCCCCGCACAGAGCAGCCCGCCGAAACACCAGAGGTTCGCAAAGACCAGCCGCAGCCCGAACGGCGCATAGGGGCCGACGGTGCGCAACATCTCCCGCACCGGGGTGGTCAGCTTTGCGGGGAAGGGGTGGTTCTCGCAGGCGACCACCGCCCGGCTGAGAACTCCGACCGCGCTGTGCCGGGGCGGGTGGCTGGCGTGGCCGCCCTCGCTGTGGGCGACCAGCTGGATGTCGGCCATCCCCTTCTCCCCGATGCCGACCACCGCCATCGGGCGCTTGACGCCGGGAAAGACCCCTTCCACCACCGCGCCGCCCTCGTCAACCACCATCGCCGGCTTGACACCACGCGCCCGCAGCGTTTCGACTGCGGCCTTTGCACCGGTGCCGTTGACCTCCTCGTCTCCGGCAAAGGCGAAGTAGAGATCGTTCTTTGGGACAAAGCCTGACCCGATCAGCGTCTCAGCCGCCTCGAGGATACCCAGCAGGGTAATCTTGGTGTCAAGGGTGCCCCGGCCCCAGAGCTCCCCGGCGATCACCTCACCGCAGAAGGGCGGGTGCTGCCAGCGGTCCTCCTCGACCGGCACGACGTCGTAATGGGCCATCAGCACCACCGGGGCGGCGGCGCTTTTGCCCGGCCAGTGCAGCAGCAGCTCGGTGTGGTCGAGCTGCTCGCAGCTGCAGGCGGCGAAGACCCTGGGGTAAAATTTCGGCAGCAGCGCGCGGAAGGCGGCAAACTGCGGCTCATCAAACTTGGCGGGATCGGGGTTTGAGACGGTTGGGATCCGCACCATCGCGGCGAGCCGCTCGACCGCGCCCGACCCGTCGACCGGGCAGGGGGCGGCGGGCGGCGGGGGATCGGCCGCCCGTTTGCCGAAGGCGGCGGCCCGCACCGCAAGCAGTGCGAAAAAGGCCAGCAGAACCAGCAAAACAACGATCAGGATCAGCATAGACAGCACCCCTTTCTGCCGCCGCACCGCGGCGGGGTTCTTTTGGGACAGTATATCACATTTTTCCCGCCTCTGCACCCTGATTTTTCCAGGCCTTGACCAGCAGCGCGATCGCGTCGGCGATCTGCCCCTCGTCGAGGGTGCCGTAGCCGAGCACCACCCCCGGCCCCGGGAGGCCATCGGGGGGCGCTCCGTAGTAGGAGAGCCCCCGCAGCTCGACCGAGATGGCGGCGGCCCGCTCCACCAGCTCCCGCTCGGTCAGCCCGACCCCCGGCAGCGCAACGAGGTGCAGTCCGGTGTGGGCCCCGAGCAGGGTCAGGTCTTTTCCAAAGGACGACCGCAGCGCCCCGACCAGCGCGTCCCGCCGGCGGCGGTACTGCCCCCGCGCCCGGTTGAGGCTGCGGGTGAAATGCCCGCCCGCGAGGAACCGGGCCATCGTCTGCTGCTCCAGCCGGGAGACGGTGCAGGAGTAGCCGGCAAACCGCTGCCGCCACCGCCCGAGCAGTGCTCGGGGCAGTACCAGATACCCGATCCGGATACCGGGCGCGATGCTGCGGGAGAAGGTGCCGACATAGATCACCTGCCCATGGGGGTCAAGTCCCTGCAGCGAGGGGACCGGCTTGCCGTCAAACCGAAACTCAGAGTCATAGTCGTCCTCGACGATCAGCCGGACGGGGTCGGCGGCGGCCCAGCGCAGCAGATCCAGACGGCGGCCAACCGGCATCGTCGCCCCGGTGGGAAACTGATGGGAGGGGGTGACATAGATCGCCGTCGCCCCGCTCTCTGCAAGCAGGTCCACCCGCAGCCCCGCCCGGTCGACCGGCAGATCGACCAGCGTCACCCCGCCGTTTTCGAGAATTCGCCGCGCCTTAGGATAGCCCGGCCGCTCGAAGGCGACCCGTCCGCCGAGCAGCGGGGCGAGCAGCCCGAGCAGATACTCCATCCCCGCCCCGACCAGGATCTGGTCGGGGTCGCACCGCACCCCCCGCAGCCCGAGCAGATAGTCGGCGATCGCCCCCCGCAGCGCCGCCTCCCCCTCGGCCGGGCCGTGGTTGAGCAGCGCGGGTGCGTCGGCGTTGACCTCCCGCGCGATCCGGGCCCAGATTTTCTGGGGGAAGAGCGAGACATCCACCCCACTGGTCGAAAAGCGGTAGCTCCACCGCTCGTCCTGCTCCGCCGCCGGCAGCGGGGCGGCCGGCCGGGGCGCCGGGATCAGCGGGGAGACATCGGCGACATAGACCCCGCTGCGGGGCCGGGAGGTGAGATACCCCTCGGCGATCAGCATCCCGAGCGCCGTCTCGACGGTGTTCAGGCTGACCCCGAGGTTTGCCGCCGCGCTCCGCTTGGAGGGCAGTTTCTCCCCCGCCGCGAGATGCCCGGCGGTGATCTCCCCCGCCAGCCAGCTGTACAGCTGCTGGTAGAGCGGCCGCGGATCGGCCGGGTCAAAGGTCATCGGGATAAATTCCATCGGCTCCTCCTCTCATCTGGTCCCATCAAAAAAACATTTTTTGGATATTTCAATGATGTCAGTTTCGGCATACAATAACGATAGTCCAAACAGGCGGTGCTGTCAAGGCCGCCTGTGGGAGAGAGGGGAATTGTGATGGAAAACAAAACTTCGTCCGCATTTACCGTCCGCCGGATGGCGGTGACCGGCCTTCTGGCCGCGCTGGTCTTTGTCTTCAGCTGGGTACAGATCCCGATCGGATCGGTCGCCCGGATCCATCTGGGCAACGTCTTTTGTGCACTGGCGGGCCTGTTGTTCGGGCCGCTGACCGGTGGACTGGCCGGGGGGTTCGGCAGCATGCTGTTCGACCTGACCAACCCCGCCTACATCGCCGAGTGCTGGATCACCTTTCTGACCAAGTTCTTCATCGGCTTTCTCGCCGGCCTGATCGCCCGGCCGGACAAGAAGGTGCCGGTGGGGCGGGACATTGTCGCGGCGACGGTGGGCAGCGTGGCCTATGTGGTGCTGTATCTGGTCAAGTCCTTCATCACCATGACGATTGAGGGACAGGCGCAGGGGGCGATCGTGACCCAGCTCTACACCAAGGGGATCACCTCGCTGACCAACGCGGTGATGGCGATCATCGCCTCGGTGCTGCTGGCCCAGGCGCTGCGGCCGGCGCTCGCCCGCGCGGGGATCCTGCCCGAGCGGAAAAAGTAACCGCAAAAAACGCAGTAAAAAAGAGAGGGGAACTCCCCTCTCTCTTTTTTGTCTCATTTCTCGTAGTAGCCCGAGAAGTTGGCGCTGCTGTTGAGTTTCTCTCCCTCGGTGACGGTGATGCCGCTGCGCTCGAGATGCAGCGTCAGGTTGCCCAGCTCCTTACAGAGCGCATCCTGCTCCGCATAGACCAGCGCGTCTCCCTGATAGGTCAGTCCCTTGGCGTCGAGGACAAAATGGATGCTGCCCTCCGTGCTGCCGGCGGTGATCACCAGGGTGACCTGTCCGGCGCTGCCCGGCTGCATCGCGTAGCTGCCGATCCAGCCCGAGACATCCTGCACCGCGGCGGACTGGTCGCCGGAGGTCGGGGTGGAGTCCCCTGCGGGGATGGATCCGGACGCCTGCGAGGAATCCTGCGCCTGCGAGGAGTCCTCCGGCTGTGAGGAATCCGGCACCGACGAGGAGCTCGGGACCGAGGAGGAATCCGGTGCCGAAGAGCCCGAATCATCGCTGCCGAACAGGCTGCAGCCGCAGAGCAGTACCGCTGCCGCGAGAAGAACCAAAATCATTCGTTTCATAACTGACACCTCGATTGATCAAAAATTTCAGCGGAGTATCTCCTCAAGTACCTGGGCGACCCCATCCTCCCAGACCGGGGGCGCCTCGAACCGGGCAAGCTGCTTTGCCTCAGGGCAGGCATTGCCCATCGCGTATCCCCGACCGGCGGCGGCGAGCATCTCGAGATCGTTTGGGCTGTCCCCGAAGGCGACGACCTCCTTCCACTTAATCGACCGCTCCTGCAGAATCCCACTGATGCCGGCCGCCTTGGTGGTCGCCACCGGGTAGATGTCGAAGTGGTCCTGCCACTGCCGTGCCCCCTGCAGCCGGTGCTGGCGGCGCAGATAGCTGTAGACCCGACCCTCGTTGCCGATCAGAAAGGCGCTGAAAGGCGGCTCGGTCCGGTGGCGGGTGCGGGTTGCCGACTCGTCGGTGAGGGGCAGCTCCCCCTCGGCACAGCCGAGATACAGCCGGCTGATGGTGGGAAAATCCCGGTAGACGCCATAGCCGCTGGGGAAGGAGAAACTGAGCGCCGCCCCGATCTTGTCGCTGAAGGCGGCGAGTCCCTCGACGAGGTCGGCATCAAACGGGGTCTCCCGCAGAATCTTGCCGGCGTGATCAACCACCAATCCGCCGTTGCCGCAGACACAGTAGTCGGCGAGCTCCACCAGTGCGGAGGGGATCAGCTGCCGGATCCGGCCGGTGGCGATGATCAGCAGGATCCCCTTCTCCCGCACCGCCGCAAGACAGCGCAGAATCCGCTGTGAAGGTATTTTCTGTTGCTCCTGCAGCAGCGTTCCGTCAATGTCACAGATCACCGCGCGGGGCAATCCCTGTTCTTCTCTCTCTCTCATCTCATACCTCTGTGGACTGCTGCGCCTGCTGCGGCGCAGCGGTCTCCTGTTTGTGTTTGCCTGTGGGAATATGGATCATCGGCAGCTCGGGCGCGTCGACGGGTGTCTCATCCCCAAACCCCTTGAACCCGCGGCCGAGCACCTCGTTGGCCTCCGCCATGATGACAAAGGCCTTCGGGTCGAGCCTCTGCACAATCTCCTTGAGCCGGTAGGTCTCCCGCGGGCGGACCACCGTCATCAGGATATTGTGCTCATATCCCTGGTACATCCCGACCCCCCGCTGGAGGGTGACCCCGCGGTGCAGCCGGGCCTGGATTGCGTCCGAGAGGGCGACCGGGTCCTTGTCGCTGATGATATAGCACATGTTCGCCTTGTCAAAGCCGTTGAGAATCCGGTCGTTGACCATGCCGCAGACATAGATGGTGATGATGGCATAGAGCCCGGCCTCGATGTCCCGGAACATGATCATCGCGAAGAGGACGACGCTGCCGTCCACCACCAGGAACATCTTGCCCACCGACATCGACCGGAACCGGACCAGCAGCAGCCGCGCCACCAGATCGGTGCCCCCGTTGGAGGCCCCCGACTTGAGGAACAGCACTGCCCCGACCCCGTAGATCAGCCCGCCGAAAACCGCCGCAACCAGCCGGTTGTCGGTCGCGGTCGGCAGAAAGGAGATCGCGTTGAGGATCACCGCATAGACGGTCGACCCGCAGAGGGTCAGCAGGGTGTAGCTGGGCCCCTTGACAAAGAAGGAGATCAGCAAAAACGGGATATTCAGCAGAAAGATAAAGGTGCCGATCGAGATCGGCAGCACCGAGGAGAGGACGATCGCAATGCCCGAAAAGCCCCCCGCCGCGATGTTGTTGCCGGCAAGGAACAGCTGGATCGCCAGCGCGTAACAGCCGTTTGCCAGCAGAAAATAGATGACTCTCCGCACCTCGTCCGCAAGCCGGAACCGCTTTTTCTTCACCCGTATTCGCCCCTTTCCGCAAAGAAATCCGACGCGATCCTTACAGGCTTAGCATAGCATGTGCGGCGCTCGTGTGCAACTGTCTTTCCCCCTTTGGGGGCACAAATCGTCGATTTGCCAAATCGCGCCCGCCCCGGTGGAACCACGGCGATCACTTTGTCGATTTTCAGCGCAAAAAAAGAAGAGGACGATCTCTCGTCCTCTCCCCGTTTTTCCATCCGGATCACTCGATCTCGATCGCGTGGCGCTCCGGCAGCGGCTTTGCGTCCTTCTTGGGCATCATCAGCTCGAGCACGCCGTCCTTGTAGGAGGCGCGGATCTTGTCCTGCTCGATGGCCGAGACATCAAAGCTCCGGCTGTAGGAGCCGTAGTGGCGCTCGCGGCAGATATAGCCGCCCTCGTCCTTCTTCTCGCTGTCCTCGCTGTGGGTTGCGGTGATGGTCAACACATCGCCGTCGATGTTCAGCTTGATATCCTCTTTCTTAAATCCGGGCAGCTCCGCGCTGAGCAGGTAGCTGTCTCCTTTATCCTGAATATCGGTCTTGCAGCGCATCGCGCTCTCCTGCGGCTGACCATTACCGAAGAAATAACGGTCGAGGTCATTGAACAGGTCCATCATCCCGCGCTCGCGGCGCTCATAAGGCATCAGTCCGAACATAATATCTTCTCCCTTCGGTAGTCTACACTTTTTGTCGTAACCGACCGGCCCTGCGGCCCTCGGGGCTGCACCCTTCGTGCGCCCTTCTCTTTCTCTCGATTACGACTTCAGTATAGTCCCGATCTGTTAACAAACAAGCGTTAAATTATGAACAAACTGTAAAAAGTTAGCACTCTCTATATTAGAGTGCTAATTCATCAAAACCGCTTAATATCAATATTTTTTAAGTCTTTGCCAGATTTTTCAGTCGCCTAAGATCTCCCCAATGGCTCCGTGCAGCAGCAAATCGGCCCGCCGATCTGCCGGGGTCGGGGTGCGGTTGATCAGCGCGATTTTGCCGTGGCAATAGTCGATCAGCCCCGCGGCCGGCCAGACCGACAGCGAGGTGCCGCCGATGATCAGCAGATCACAGGCCGCAATCGCCGCCACCGCACCCGAGACCACCGCGTCGTCGAGGTTTTCCCCGTAGAGTACGACGTCCGGCTTGATGACGCCGCCGCAGGGGCAGCGGGGCACCCCGGTGCAGTCGGTGATCGCCTCTACTCCGAAGGCGTGGCCGCAGCGGGTACAGTGGTTGCGCAGCACACTGCCATGCAGCTCGAAGACCTGACGGCTGCCGGCCCGCTGGTGCAGCCCGTCGATGTTCTGGGTGACCACCGCGGTCAATTTTCCCTCACGCTCCAGTCGGGCGAGGGCGAGATGCGCGGGGTTCGGCTGTGCGTCGAGGCAAAGCATCTTGTCCCGGTAGAACCGGTAGAACTCCTCGGTGTGAGAGAAGAAAAATTCATGGCTCAGAATCGTCTCGGGCGGATAGTCGTACTTCTGGCGATAGAGCCCGTCCACTCCCCGAAAGTCGGGGATCCCGCTCTCGGTCGAGACCCCCGCGCCGCCGAAAAAGACAATTTTTTCGCTCTGGTCAATCAGTGCTTTGAGTTTTGCATCCATTCTGTGATCCCGCCTTTCGCGCTGTATTTTTTCCTTATTATAAAACAATTATATAACAGCGCCCAAAGCGCTCACAAGTCCCTCGTTTGGATTGACTTTATCTGGATACTTTGTTATAATTTTAACATCTATCGGAAGATACCGCGCCCGCATCTTTGGGTGCCGAACAAGAAGTAAAGGATGGGGATAGTATGTCAGTCAAGATCTTGACCGCCCGCGAGGCGATGGACCTTGTGCCGGACGGTGCGACCGTTGCCACCGGCGGCTTTATCGGCGCCAGCTTTGCCGAGGAGCTGGCAATGGAGCTCGAAAACCGCTTTCTCGAGACCGGGCATCCCCGGGACCTCTCGCTGATCTTCTGCGCCGCACAGGGCGACCGCAAGGACAAGGGACTCAACCACCTCGCCCATGACGGGATGCTTAAGGGTGCGATGGGCGCCCACTGGGGGCTCGCCCCGAAGATCGGCCAGATGGTGGAGGAGAACAAGATCCTCGCCTATGTCTTTCCGCAGGGGGTCATGTGCCACCTGCTGCGGGACTCGGCGGCCCACCGGCCGGGCACCATCACCCATGTGGGACTGGGCACCTTTGTCGATCCCCGCAACGGCGGCGGCAAGGTCAACGAGCTGACCCGCTCGGCCCCCGACCGGGTACACCTGATGAACCTCGGCGGCAAGGACTACCTGTTCTACGACTACCAGAAGGTGGATTTCGCGCTGCTCTGCGGCACCTACGCCGACGAGAACGGCAACATCAGCATGGAGAAGTGTGCGGTCACCGGCGAGATGCTGGCCACCGCCCAGGCCTGCAAGAACAGCGGCGGCACCGTGGTGGTGCAGGTCGAGCGGGTGGTGAAGAACGGCTCGCTTGATCCCAAGAAGGTCGAGATCCCCGGCATTCTGGTCGACGCGGTGGTGCCGGTCAGCGATATGAAGTACCACATGCAGACCTTCGACATCGACTACGACCCCTCGCTGTCCGGCGAGCACCGGGTCAGCCTGAAGGCGGCCGAGCCGCTGCCGCTGACCGACAAGAAGATCATCGCCCGCCGCGCCGCGATGGAGCTGCGCAAGGACACGGTGGTCAACCTTGGCATCGGCACCCCGGAGTTCATCTCGAACGTCGCGGCTGAGGAGGGGATCACCAACCACTTCACCCTGACCGTCGAGGCGGGCATCACCGGCGGCGCGCCGCTGGGCGGGCTCTCCTTCGGAACCAGCCGCAACCCCGACTGCATCATGTGCCAGCCCAGCATGTTCGACTACTACCAGGGCGGCGGTCTGGATCAGACCTATCTCGGCTTTGCCGAGGGGGACGGCGCGGGCAATGTCAACGTCTCGAAGTTCGGGCCGAAACTGCCCGGCTGCGGCGGGTTCATCGACATCAGTCAGAACGCGAAACAGGTCTTCTTCTGCGGTACCTTTACCGCCGGCGGGCTCAAGACCCATGTAGAGGACGGCAAGCTGGTCATCGACCAGGAGGGCCGGATCAACAAGTTCCTGCCCGCGGTCGAGCAGGTCACCTTCAGCGCCAAGACCGCGCTGGACAGCGGCATTCCGGTGATGTACTTCACCGAGCGGGCGGTCTTCCGGCTGACCCGCGAGGGGCTCGAGCTGGTTGAAATCGCGCCCGGCATCGATCTCGAAAAGGACATCTGCAGCCACATGGCGGTGCGGCCGGTCATCTCGAAGGACCTCAAGCTGATGGATGCGCGGATCTTCCGGGACGAGCCGATGGGGCTCAAATAATCTGAACAAAAAAATCCCTGGCAGAAAGCCAGGGATTTTTTGTTTTGTCAGTGTTTTGCCGCCCTGCGCAGAATCCCGATCAGCCAGTCGCAGAAAAAGGCGCGGTCGGGCTCAAGGGCAAAGGTGCAGTTGGGTTTCTCCTGCACCATATTGGCCCGCCGGTCGAGGACGGTGCGGCCATACGCCGCGCCGCCGCCGAGGTCGACGTGGCAGACCGCCTCCACCGACCGTCGGATGCAGCCGGGGTGTAGCGCGTAGCAGAGGGCGAGAGCGTCGTGCAGCGGGGCGATCTTTTTTGCCGCCATCTCGGGGTCCCGCTTTGCGTAGCCGGCGATCCGGTCCCGCAGCAGCGCGGCGACGAACCGGGCCAGCGGCGTGCCGATCGCCTCGATCTCCTCCGCCTGCGCCGCACTCAAGAATGCCTGATGGGTGGCGTCGAGCGGGATCATGGTGATCGGGACCCCGCTCTGCAGCAGGATCTCAGCCGCCTCCGGGTCGGTCCAGATGTTGAACTCGGCGGCCGCCGTCTCGTTGCCGGTCGCATCCCCGCCGCCCATCAATACGATCCGCTGCAGCCGCTCTGCAAACCCCGGCTGGGCCCGCATCGCAGTCGCGAGGTTGGTCAGCGGGCCGAGCGCGACGATGGTGATGGTCCCGGGGGGCGCCGCCATCACCGTCTCGATCATCCAGACCACAGCGGATGTCTTCTGCGGGGCGAGGGCGGTGGCGGGCAGCGGCAGGTGATCGCTGTGCATCCCGAACTGCCCGGTCCCGCTGCCCTCCCGCTTGGGGATTGGGCGCAGCGACTGCGCGCTGTGGGGGTTGAGGGTCGAGACCAGCGGATAGGCGCAGCCGGGATAGACCGGCACCCGGTCCCCCATCCCGCACAGGTCCACCACCCGCAGTGTGTTGTCGGTGGTGAGCTTGAGCTCTAAATTGCCGTTGACGGTGGTGATCCCGAGCAGCTCCGCCTCGCCGCCGAGCATCGCCAGTGCGAGCGCGACCGCGTCATCGCTGCCGGTATCGACGTCCAGGATCAGTTTCGGTTTGGTCATCCGTTGCCCTCCTCCGCCGCGCCGGCGCGGGATTTTTCAACGCTGCGCCGGGTGACACGTTTTTCATCGGCATTGATCTTCATGCCGACCAGCAGCAGACCGATGATGGTCGCCGCATAGGGGAACATCTGCAGAAACTCCGGCGGCAGGTTGATCGCCTGGAAAGCGTTGGCGATCGCGTTGGAGGCGCCGAAGACCAGTGCCCAGATCAGGGTCGGGATCGGCATCGAGCCGCCGAGGTTCTGGGCGGCGATCGCGATGAACCCGCGGCCCGAGATCATATCCCGGGTGAAGTAGGAGACATAGCCCATCGACATATAGCAGCCGGCCATTCCGGCCAAAACGCCGGCGATCAGCAGCGCGATGAACCGGATCCGCTGCGGACTGCTGCCCAGTGAGCGGGCGGCGTCCTCGTTCTCCCCCACCGCCCGGATCCGCAGACCGAGCGGGGTTTTCATCAACAGAAAGTAGACCACCGGCACGCTCAGCAGCGCCAGATAGGTCATCAGATTGCGGCCGGAGAGGATCTCCCCGACCACCGGGATCTCCCGCAGCAGCGGAATCTCGATGTCCGGGAACTGCAGGCTGTGCAGGTTGGTCGAGCTGCCCCGGTCCCCGGTAAAGGCGAAGAGCATGAAGACGGTGCCGCCGCTACCCAGCGTGTTGAGCGCGAGGCTGACCAGCATGTTGTTGGCCCGCAGCACCAGCACAAAGTAGCCAAAGAGCATCGCGAAGATGACGCTCAGCGCGACCCCGCACAGCAGCCCGACAAAGAGGTTCTGGGAATAGGCGCTGCCCAGCACCCCGCCGAAGGAGGCCGCCAGCATCATCGACTCGAACGCGATGCAGACGATGCCGGACTTGCGCACCAGCAGCACCCCCATCGAACAGAGGATCAACGGGGTGCTCATCCGCAGGATCGCGACGACAAAGTCGGTGGAAAAGATATACCCAAATACACTTTGCATCATTTCACCTCCGACGTCTTCATCTGTTTGATCGACTGGCCGGCGATGACCTTGTGTTTCCAGCCCGCGAGGAACTTCTCGGCGACGACGAACATGATGATGATCGACTGGACGATCGAGACCACCTCGGAGGGCACGTCCGACATCCGGGCCATCGTCTCGGCGCCGACGCTGACGTAGGCCAAAAAGAGGGCCGAGATCGGCACATATTTGGGGTTGTTGCCGGCGATGACCGCGATCATGACCCCGTCGGAGCCATGGCCGGACAGGCCGGCGTACTCAAACCGCTTGTACATGCCGAGCTGTTCCACCGCGCCGCCGAGCCCCGCGAGAAAACCGCCGATCATCTGGCAGAGGATGATGGTCGCGGTCACATTGATGCCGGCGTAGGCCGCGAACTTCGGGTTGTAGCCGACGGTGCGGATCTTGTAGCCGAGGGTGCTCTTCTCGATCAGGAAATGCCCGAACACCACCGCCAGCAGCGCGATGAAGAGGCCGGCGTGGATGTTGGTGCGGGAGAAGATCTTGGGCAGCAGCGCGGTCTCGGCGTATTTGTAGGACGCCTGGAACCCGGCGCTGGGATCCCACAAGGGGTTGTTGATGAGGTACTGGCCGAAATACAGGCAGATGTAGTTGAGCATCAGCGAGGTGACGATGGTCAGCGCGTGGAACTTGGTGTGCAGCACCGCCGTGGTGCCGCAGACCAGCGCGCCGACCAGCCCCGCTGCGATCATGCAGGCCACCGGGTGGATCCCGGCCGGCAGCGCCAGCTTGACCGCCACCGCGGTGCTGATGACCCCGCCCAGATAGAACGCGCCCTCACTGCCCATGTTGACCTGCTTGCAGCGGAACATCAGACTCACCCCGACGCCGGTGAAGAGCAGCGGGATCATCTTCTCGACGATATATCCCACCCGGCTGACCGTCTGCAGCGGGCCGAAGAGGAAGAGGCTCAGCGCCTCCCAGGCGTCGTCGCTGACGATGAAGATGAGCAGAAAGGAGACCACCAGCGCGATCCCGACCGCAAGCAGGTCCCGGATCACGAAGAAGATCGCGTCGATTTTCTTTACCCGATTCACTTCCAGCACCTCCCGATCTCCTCTTTGCTCTGGGTCTTCAGCCCCAGCATGTACTCGCCCAGTTCGTTTTCGGTCACGCCCTCGAGCGATTCAAAATAGGCGACAATCTGCCCGCCGCAGAGCACGATCAGGCTGTCGCTGAGCTCCATCAGCTCGGTGATGTCCGCCGAGATCAGCAGCACGGCGGCGCCCTCATCCCGCAGCGCGACGATCTTGCCCCGGATCAGTTCCGAGGCACCCACGTCGATGCCGCGGGTCGGCTGGTTGGCGATGAGCACCTGCGGCGCGTTGGAGAACTCCCGCGCGGCGACCACCTTCTGGATATTGCCGCCCGAAAGGGTCTTGACCATCGCCCGTGGGCCGTCGCACTTGATGCCGAACGCGCCGATCAGCCGCTCGGTCTCGCTGCGGATCGCCTTGCGGCTGAGAAATCCGCGGCGCGAATAGCCTTTTTTGTAGTAGCGGTCAGCGATCACGTTATCCTCGATGCTCGCATCGGCCGCCACCCCGTAGGTCATCCGGTCCTCCGAGATGTGGGACAGCTGCATCTCCCGGATCTGCCGCACCGTCTTGCCCTGGATCGGGGTGCCCCCGATCCGGATCTCGCCGCTCTGCACCCGGTCCATGCCGGTGATCATCTCGGAGATCTCCCGCTGTCCGTTACCCTCGATGCCGGCTACCCCGAGGATCTTGCCCGCCCGCAAATCGAAGGAGATGTCCCGGATCACCTGTTTGCCGAAGGCGTTGAAGTAGTTCAGATGCCGCGCCGACAGCCGCACCTCTCCGGGATGGGCCGGGGTCTTGACCACCGTGTTGATCGCGTTGCGGCCGACCATCATCCGGGAGATGTCCTGTTCGCTGACGCTGTCCACATCGACCGTCGCGATCGACCTGCCGTCCCGCAGCACGGTCAACCGGTCGCAGATCTGTTTGATCTCCCCCAGCTTGTGGGAGATAAAGACAATGGTGTAGCCCTGCTTTTTCAGATTGACCAGCTGGACGAAGAGTTCCTGGGTCTCCTGCGGGGTGAGCACCGCGGTCGGCTCGTCGAGGATCAGCACCTCGACGTTCCGCAGCAGCATCTTGAGGATCTCGACCCGCTGTTTCTGTCCGACATAGAGATCCCGCACCCGCATATCCGGGTCGACCGGCAGGCCGAACTTCTCGGCCACCTCCCGGGTGCGCCGGGCCGCATCCTTGTAGTCGAAGAACCCGAATTTGGTGGGCTCCACCCCGAAGACCATATTCTCGGCCACCGTCAGCGACGGCACCAGCATAAAATGCTGATGCACCATCCCGATACCCAGCCGCAGCGCGGCGAGCGGACTGCTGATCGAGACCTCTTTCCCCTTGAAAAAGATTTTGCCGGTTTCAGGATGCTCCTGCCCGAAGAGAACCTTCATCAAGGTACTTTTGCCCGCGCCGTTCTCCCCCACAAGGCCGTGAATATCGCCCTTGCGAACCGAAAAGTCGATATTCTTATTCGCCACAAATCCATCGGAATAGATTTTTGTGATGTTCTGCATTGAGAGGACATACTCGTTACCGTCTGCCATCACAGCCTCCTGACCGTACAAAATTTTCTGTACTCCTGTGTTTGGATCCGTATTCAGATCAGCGGCGGGCAGAACTGCCCGCCGCGCTTTCAATCCCGCTAAAAAACTCAGGCCGCACTGTTTTTGAGCGCATCATAGGTCGCTGCGTCCATCCCGATGGCGCTGCTGACCACGATCTCGCCCGACTCGATCTTCTTGGAGATCTCGGCGATCTGGTTGCGGATCTCCTCGGGGACATTCTCCTGATAGTAGCTGTTGTCCGCCAGGCCGATGCCGCCCGCCGCGAGGTTGATCGAGTGGTGTACGCCCCACTCAAAGCTGCCGTTGACAACCTCGCCGATCGCATCGCTGAGGATCACGTCGAAGTTCTTGATGACCGAGGTCAGGATCGCGTTGGCCGAATCCGGGGCAGTCTCCTCGAGGATCAGGCTCTGATCCGAGTCGACGCCGATCGCCCAGAACCCCTTCTCCGCCGCCGCCTCATAGACACCGAGACCCGCGCCCGAGCAGACCGCAAAGATGATATCCGCGCTCTGCGCGTTCTGGGCCATCGCCAGCTCCTTCGCGGTTGCGGTGTCGGTGAAACTGCCGATAAAGGAGGAGCGAACGGTGATGTCGGGGTTGACATACTGCGCGCCCTCGATGTAGCCAACCAGGAAGTCACTGACCGAGGTAGTCTCTTTGCCGCCGACAAAGCCGATCACGCCGGTCTTGCTCATCAGCGCCGCGAGCGCACCGCCGAGGAAGGAGCCCTCGTTCTGGAGCGCGACAAAGGAGGCGCAGTTGGCGAACTTGCCGTCCGAGTAATCCAGCTCGGTATCGTAGATGATGAACTTCTGGTCGGGGAACTGCTCGGCAACCGTCTCAATCGACTCCTGCAGACTGAAGGTGCCGGTCACGATGATGTCCCACTCGCCCAGCTCACACAGCTCGGTCATGGTAGGGATCGGGGTGGTGGTGTCGCCCTGCAGCTCGATGCATTTGATCTCGCCCAGGCCGTACTCCTCTTTCGCCATGTTGATGCCGTTCCAGATCATGTCCGAGAAAGCCTTGTCACCCAGCGAGTTGGGGACAACCAGCACAACGTTGAGCGGGTCCTTCCCCGCGCTGCTGCCGCCGGATGCCGACGAGCTGCTCTCGTCGCCGCCGTTGCAGGCCACCAGACTAAACGCGAGCACCAGGCTCAGGATCATCGCTGCAAACTTTTTCATTTTTTCCTCCTTTTTTGTGCAGTGGATATCGAATGTGATCCGGGGCGGTATTCCGCCGGTTATCTGCCCTCTGATTCTTCCCTCTCCCCCCTTTCTCTTTTTCCCGATACAAAGACTATGTTTTCCCAGCTGAGCGAATGGGGGGCAAACGCTGCCGCCCGCCGCCCGATCGCAATTGCGATCGCAAACCGGTAACCCGGTGGGAATCCCAGCATCTCTTCAAACTTCTCCGCCGTCGGCCCGACAAAGATCCGGTCGGGCGCGGCCATGATCACCGAGTCCAGCCCCAGCGCCCGGGCCGCCAGCGCGAGGTGTTCCACCGCGATCCCGGCGTCGACCTCGACATAGTTGTTCTCCGGGTTGACCGCGATGACCACCACCAGCGGCGCGCCGAAGAAAACCTTGCCGCCCCGCTGCGCCAGCCGCTCGAGGTAATCGGTCTCCCCCCGCTGTCGGGAGATCTCGGTGATCGCCCGGGTCATCTCGCCGAGGATCGCCGGGTCGGTGACAAAGAAGAACTTCTGCTGCTGCAGGTTGAGGGAGGTGGGCGCCCGCAGAGCCGCCTCGGCCAGCAGTTTCAGCTGGTCCGCCGTGAGGGGTTCCTCCCGGTAGTCCCGCACGCTGCAGCGGGTTCGCATCGCCTCAAACAGCTCCATCTTCCCGCTCCTTTTCCACCGCGGCCGCCGTGTCCAGCGCAACCAGAATCGCGTCGTCCATCGAGCCGTCCGCCCGCTCGGGCAGCGGGGTGATGGTCTCCTGCCCGCCCTCGTCCACCGTGATGTGGGAGAGGATCGAGACCAGCATCAGCGCCTTTTTGCCAAACTGGGCCGCGGCGGTGTAGAGCCCGGCCCCCTCCATCTCGGAGCAGAGCACCCCGTACTGCTGCCAGGCCGCCGAGCGGTAGGTCTCCCGCAGCCGGTAGATCCGGTCGTTACAGACGGTATTGCCGACATAGACCCCGACCCCCCGCGCCCGGGCGGCCTCCCAGGCCCGCACCAGCAGGCCGAAGTCCGCGATGGGGCAGAAGGTGCCGTTGAACAGCCCGTCGTTGAGCGCCGAGGTGTGACAGGCCGCCTGGGAGAGGACGATCTCGTGCCGGCGCATCCCGGGCAGATAGCCCGCGCTGGTGCCCACCCGGAGGATGGTCTCACAGCCGTAATCTCGGTAGAGCTCGGTGGCGTAGATCAGCATCGAGGGGATGCCCATGCCGGTCGCCATCGCCGAGATCCGCCGGCCCTGATAGCGGCCGGTAAAACAGAGGGACCCCCGTTTCCGGTTGACGCAGACCGGATCCTCGAGATACCGCTGCGCGATGTACTCGACCCGCTCGGGATCCCCGGCGACCAGTACGGTCGGGGCAATCTGCCCCGGCTTTGCGTCGATGTGCATGCTCATGTCATTTTCCTCCCGTCGCTGTCATTTAAGGTATCGCACCTGGGAGATCAGCTCCTTCTCCCGGGGGCCGGCGGCCGGATGTCCGAACGCCCCGACGCTGGTGATGACCCGGTCCTCGGTGACCCCGATTTCCTCCAGCGTGCGGATCACCTCCAGCTTGTTGCTGATGGTCGCGAACTGGTTGATCCAGACCGAGCCGAGGTTCAGGCTCTGGGCCGCGAGGAACATGTTTTCCATCGCGCAGCCGGCGTCCGCCAGCCGCATGAAGTTCTCCCGCAGGTCGGTGATCAGGATGACCAGCGGTGCGCCGAAAAAGTTGTGATCCTCCCGCACCCCGCCCAGATACCGGGCGGTGAGGTCGGCCAGTCGGTCGAGCAGCGGCCGGTTGGTCACCGCGATGAACTCGAAGGTCTGGTGGTTCCAGGCGTTCGGCGCCCGCCGCCCGCACCCGAGGATGAGATCAATCGTCTTCTGGTCGATCGGCTCGTCGGAAAACGCCCGGATCGAACGCCTTGCATGGATGGTCTTGATCGTTTCATTCACAGGACGTCTCCTCCTTTTTTTGCCCTGAAAAGAGCAGCGCCGCAAGGGCGGCGGCCGCCGCGGTGGCCATCAGTCCAGCGTCGATCGCGGCGGTGGCGGAGCCGCCCACCGAAACAATCCAGCCGATGATGGAAAAGCCGAAGTTGGTTGCGAGGTTGATCGAGACCGAGATCGCGGGATAGACCCCGGAAAATGCCCGCTCCCCGTAGATGCCCCGCGCCATCGCCTGGACCAACACCACCGAGACCGCCATCGGCATCCCCATCAGCAGGCTGCCGGCCCAGAGCGCCGCGGCATTGGCGCCCAGCCGCAGCAGTACGAACCCCGCGCCGATTGCGGTCACCGCGCACCAGCAGGCGGTGCGGATGCCCCGCCGGTCGATCAGCCGGCCGATCAGCACCTTGAACAGAATGGTGCCGACCAGCGCCACCGACACATATCCCGCCGCCTGGGTCCCATCGTACCCAAAGCCGGCGGCGATGTCGGCGAGCATCTGGTTATACCCCACGGTACAGCAGAGGATCCAGGCAAAGAGGGAGATCAGATAAAACCCGGGCTGCCGCCAGAGTCCCTGGCTGCGGGTCGGCGGCGGTGTGTTTGCCGCCTCCCCCTCCGGGCTGCGCCAGCTGAAGAGCAGGCAGGCGGGCACCAGCAGAACAAAGAGTGCCCCGCCCAGAAACCGGTAACCGGCCCGCCAGCCGTACCGGGCGATGATACCGCCGCCGGCGCTGTTCATCACCGCGCCGATCAGCCCCGCCGAGATGCTCGAGAGTCCGAGAAAGGTTCCCTTGCTGCCGGCGAACCAGTTGCCGATCAACATCGGCACCGTCAACACTACCAAAAACGCGTAGCACACGCCCTGCACCGTAGCCGCGAGATACCACTGCCAGACCGCGGTAAACCCGGACATCGCATACTCGGCGCCGGCCACCGCGACCGCCGCCACCGTCAGGGTCAGTCGCAGATTTTTGCGGTAGACCCACCGGGCCGCGAGCGGGATCCCCGCGCAGACCGCGATGCCGTAGAAGACCGAATAGCTGGTAAACCGCCCCAGCGGAAATCCCAGCTCGGCGCAGACCGGGCCGTTGAAGATGCCCCGGCAGTTGGAGAGGATGCCCAGGGTCCCCCCCTGCAGGAGGAAACAGAGCAGAAAAACGAGAGCGGCCCTAGCCTTCTGATTTTTCATCATTTTCACAC
>DXIA01000186.1 GCA_019113125.1 Candidatus Pygmaiobacter gallistercoris
GGCCAGATAGAGAAAGATCCAGGGCAGCAGCGGCACATAGTCGGAGGAGTGAAATCCCGGCCCGGGGAATCCCAGCGGAAAGAGCCATCTGCTCTGGTACAGCCCCGTCGGGAGCTGCAGCAGGCCAAAGATACAGGAGCCGTTCTGGGTTCCCCTGGTCATCAGGAAGAAAAGCAGACCGCCGCAGAACAGCACCCCGGCGGGAATCCTGTTGAGCCAGCGTCCCGCAAAAGCCCAGAGCAGCGCCGCGATGCCAAGGAAATGCAGTACGCCGAATCGGATCAGCTGGTCCGGCATCACCGCCCAGGTAACCAGACTCAGCAGCATTCCGCATCCGAGCAGCAACCAGCCGCGTCTGCCGTTCTTATGACTCAGCTGGCTGGAAAATCCTGAAATGAAGATAAAGCTGCCGACGATCATCTGCTGCCAGAGCCTGCCGGGCCACGCCCAGTACCAGTCCAGGCGCACCCCGAACAGGGCGACCAGATCGTATAAGAGGTGATAGGCGATCATATTTACAAGCACGAACCCGCGGATCGCATCCAGCGCCGCGAGACGTCCCTGTTTGTTGGTGATCCCGATGCTGGTTTTTTCTCTCATCCCTGCATCTCCTCTTCCAGCGCTTTGAGTCCGGCCCGGTTCTTGATCCGGTATCCCTCCGGGGTGTGCTCCAGCAGTCCCTGCCGGCAGAACTGTGCGAGGACATAGAGCAGGTGCCGGTAGCTGACCTTTAAATATTCTGCGGTTTCGGTGTGCGGCTCGGTATACCAGCCCTCCATGCTGGTGAGCAGAATGTAGGAGGCCAACCGGTATTTGAGTGGAAAATTCTGGTTCTGCGCATTGTTGCGGGCGCTGTTGTTGATCTTGCGCCCGAGGTAGAGACAAACCACCCGCAGAAACTTCGGATCATTGAGCACCCGGTCACCACAGCGGGTGAGGTCCAGCGCGATGCAGTAGCATCGGGTATGCGCCCGCACCCCCTTGGTGTAGCTCTCGGGATCCAGCAGCTCCATATCCCCCAAAAAACTGGGCACCTCATAGAAATTGAAGAGGGTGACCCTTCCGTTCTTGAGGGTGGTGAACAGTTTTGCTCTGCCCTCTACCAGGTAATACAGCCGGGTCACCCGCTGCCCCTCCCGCAGGATCAGCCGGCCCGGTTCGAAGACCGCAAGGCTGACGTAGGGGCGGATATCGAAGGAGAAAAACTCTCTGAAATGATATCGCTGCATGATTTCTTCCAGTTTTTCCTCTTCCCGCATAAAATCGCCTTCTTTTTTCCGCTTTGTGTGCTATTTCTCATATCATTTTATCCCATCTGATGATAGGATGCAATCAGGTAATGAAAAGCAGACCGTCGATCTTTGTTGTCTGCGCGGTTCGGTTTATTCTGAAAGGAGCGATTGCATGAGTACGATACCCCTGATCCTCGATGTTGACACCGGGGTGGACGACGCCGTTGCGATTCTCTATGCGCTGGCCAATCCCCAGTTTGAGATTCTCGGCATCTCCACCGTCGCCGGCAACCAGACATTGGACAAGACCACCCACAACACCCTTGCCGTGCTGGAATACCTCGGCCGGCCCGAAATTCCGGTTGCCGCCGGTGCGGCCGCCCCCTGGATGCAGCCGCTGCACACCGCGCCGCAGGTGCATGGTGAAAATGGTCTCGGCAACGTCGAACTGCCCGCCCCCACCATCCGGCCGCAGCCGGAGGACGCCGTCGGCTGCATGCGCCGCTGGATCGAGAGCTGCGACCGTCCGGTGACCATCGCAGCGGTCGGCCCGCTGACCAACATCGCACTGCTACTCAAATCCTGCCCCAACCTGAAATCCAGGATCGAGCGGATTGCGATCATGGGGGGCGGCGCCTTCCGCGGCAATGCCAGCCCCGTTTCGGAGTTCAACATCTATGTTGACCCCGAGGCCGCGCGGATGGTCTTCGCCTCCGGGGTTCCACTGCTGATGTGCGGGCTGGACGTGACGATGAAGGCCTACGCGACAAAGGAGGACATCGACGCCTTTGCTGCGATCGGCAACCGCGCCGGTCAGATGTGCGCTGATATCTTCCGTTTTTACTACGACTTCCACATGAGCGGTGTTCGGGGCAAGCTGCCCGGCTGCGCCATTCACGACGCCGTGCCGGTGATGGCGCTGATCCACCCCGAGCTCTTCCATGGAGAGGATGCGTATGTCGAGGTGGATCTTGACGGGGTGTATACCCGCGGCTGCACCGCGGCCGATTTTCGGGATCGCGGACGGCTCGCCGACAAGAATACCCATGTCATCCTCGATCTGGACCGTGAAACCTTTATCCGCCAGCTGCAGGACGCGGCTGCGCGTCTTTGCTGAAGGAGGGAATCATCTTGACCAAACGACCTGTTGTCATCGACTGCGATCCGGGGGTGGACGACACCCTCGCTATCTGTCTTGCCGCCAGTCGCCCCGAACTGGATATCCGCGCAATCAATCCGGTTGCCGGCAATGTCGGGTATGAGAGCACTTCCCAGAATGCGCTGAGACTGGCCGATCTGCTCGGCATCGACTGCCGTGTCGGCCGCGGCGCAACCGAGCCGCTGATCGCTCCCTGCCGCACTGCCGGCGCGATCCACGGGCAGGGCGGTCTTGGCGGCTACCAGCTGCCTGAGGCCCACCGGGACTTTGACCCGGACTACGCCTGGGATGTACTGGCACAGGAGGCCCGTCGCGCCGGAGGAGAGCTTGAGGTTGTCGCGCTCGGGCCAATGACCAACCTCGCAATTGCGCTGACACGGTACCCCGAATTGAAAAAGCTGATCCGCAAGATCACCGTCATGGCCGGCACCGCCGGTCAGGGGAACACCAATGTGTATGCGGAGTTCAACGCCTGGGTGGATCCGCACGCCTGCGAAATCGTCTTTCAGTCCGGTATTCCCATCGCCATGTGCGGGCTGGACGGCAACGATACCTGCTGCATGAACGGCGAGGAGATTTCGGAGATCTTTGACCGCCCCTGCCGGATCTCGGACGTCGTCCGCCATGTCGCGCACTTTATCCACGACCGCAACACCATCCAGTGGCATATGACTGGGTCCACCATCCACGATCTGGTCACAATGGCCTGCTTTGTTGATCCCTCGATCGCGGTGTACGAGCCCTGCTACACCACCTGCGAGACCCGCAGCAGCGTCTCGTTCGGTCAGACGGTGGTAGACCTCTACCATGTCAGCGGCAAAAAGCCGAATGTGGATGTCCTGCGCAGCGCGGACAAGGCGCGGTTTCTGGACCTTTTGCGCGGCATGATGAGCTGGTACACTGAGCACTGATCGATCAAAAGCAAAAGCCCTGACATCTGTCAGGGCTTTTGTCATTGATATCGTTTGCTCTTCGGCTGCCTGCCCGCCGTGCCGGAATCCGTCTTTGTTTTCTGGGGGATCTGCTCCACCGGCTGAACAGCCGGACCGGGTATTGAAAGGTACAAGCTCTTTTTTACGGCATTTCGCCGTTTCCAGCTGCGGACCGCGCGGCGGAGATCATACCGCAGCCGGACATAAAGCAGCAGCAGAATGAAAAGTGCAAGCGCCGCACCCGCGACAATTGCCAGCGACCAGAGCACGACCGTCATGATATCAGATCCGGACTGTTTCTCCGTCGCGCTCTCTGCCGACGCGCCGGTCGAGGCCAGCGGCAGCACATACTCCAGCCGGGTACTGCCGAGCTGGACATACTGTGTTCCGGTATCCTCCGTCAGGGAAAAGTCGACCTTGACGGTGACGCTGTATTGGTCTCCTTGCTCCACATGGTACCGGGTGGTAATATCCTTCGCATCCATCCCGCCGGCGAGCAGAAGTTTGACCGGTTCGGTCGAGGTCAACTGCACCTCACTTGCATCCACCTTGAGCGCCAGCTCCTGCGGGGTAATGGTGATCTCGGAAAAAGCGGAAAATCCATAATTCAGCAGCGCAATGGTATCCTGATACATCGTATTGTTGCTCGGTTCGGCAAGAACGACGCAGATCAGCGTCCGCCCGTCCCGCTGTGCAACCGAGACAAGGGTGTGTTTCGCCTCGGTCGTGTAACCGCTCTTGGCACCGATCACGTCCGGGTCATAATAGCTGGTAAAGTCAAACACCAGCTTGTTGCCCGCGCCGATCGCACGGGATTCAGGCTGCAGGTTGGTCGGCGGGATCTCATATTCCGTCGCCGAAAACACCCGCAAAAAATCCTCGTTTTGGATCGCTTCACGGGTGATGAGGGCCATATCCCGAGCCGTTGTCAGGTGCGCGGGATCATCCAGTCCGTTGGCGTTGACAAAATGGGTGTTGGTCGCCCCGATCTCTGCCGCCCGGTCATTCATCATCCCGACAAACTCTTCGATCGTACCGCCGACCGTCTCTGCCACACCGTTGGCGGCATCGTTGGCCGAGGGCAGCATCGTCGCCATCAGCGCCTGCTCCATCGTCAGCGTCTCTCCGGGAGAGAGTGCGATGTGGCTGGCGTCGCGGGGCACGCTGAAAACCGCAGTTTCGCTCATGGTCACAATGTCATCCCAGCTGCTGTTTTCCACCGCCAGCAACGTGGTCATGATCTTGGTGATCGAGGCGGGCGGAAGTTGGGCATCCATATTCTTTTCAACCAAAACCTGGCCGCTCTCTGCATCCATCAGACAGGCCGCACCGGCAGAAAGACTTGGCAAAGCGGTCTCCTCGGTCGCCGCCCCAACCGTCGTTGCCGTCGCGCAGAACAGCAGCGCGGCACAGCAGGCGAATAGTCTTTTGAGCAAATGTAGTCACATCCCTGTGTTTTTTCTGATCGATGGCCGCGCTCCGCAGGCGGGCCTCCTTAGTATGCCGTTTTTTTCAAAAATCCATGCATTCCCGATCCAATCTACCTTATTTTAACACAGCCATCCGTCTCAAAAAAGTCTTTTCCGCATCTGAAAATGTGAAAAATATGCGGGTTTTTTCGACTTTCTTTTTCCTTTTCCGTTGAGTTTCGCGCCCACCGGCTGTATAATGGGTAGGTCAATTTCAACAAAACAAATGGGGTGTTTTTGTCTATGATCCGATCGGTGATCTTCGATATGGACGGTCTTCTGCTGGATACCGAGCGGCTGTCGATGAGCTGCTGGCACCGCGCACTGTCCGAGCTCGGCCTTCCCTTCTCCGAATCGCTGATCCTCTCCTGCCGCGGCCGAAGTCCCCGGGATATGGAGCCTGTTTTCAGCCGGTTCTACCATTCCGTGCTCGACTTTTCCGGTCTTTACGCCCGCAAAAATCAGCTGATGGATGAGGTCACCGCACAGGAGGGAGAGCATCTCAAGGTCGGCGCGCTCACTCTATTGCGATGGCTCAAAAAAGAGGGGTACACTACCTCGCTCGCAACCTCAACCGATGAGGAGCGCGCCTCCCACCGGCTGCAGCGGGTCGGCATCCTTGATTGCTTTGACCAGCTCGTTTTCGGCCCGATGGTCTCCCGCTACAAACCGGCACCCGACATCTTTCTCAAAGCGATCGAGCTTTTGGGGCAAAAGCCCGAAGAATGCCTTGTGCTGGAGGATTCTCCCAACGGGATCCGGGCAGCCCATGCCGCCGGCGCCAAACCGATGATGATTAGTGATCTCTCTCGACCCGACAAAGAGCTGCAGGCGCTGCTCTGGGCTGAGGGGGTCACCCTGCTCGATGCTATTTTGCTGCTGGAAGAGGACCGCGCCGCACAGAAATAAAAAAGGGAAGGTTTTACCTTCCCTTTTTTATTTGGATTTTGATCAGACCCCGGCGAGAATCTCCACCGCACGGATCGCGGTGCGGATGGCGCCGGTGGTGTCGTGGCACTCCTGCTGATCCAGACCGGCCTTCTCCCGCTCCTGATTCCAGACGCAGAGCATCACCGCGCCGGCGTGTACCCGCAGCACCTGGCTGACACAGTAGAGCGCCGCGGTCTCCATCTCGCTGCCCAATGCGCCACCCTTGATCCAGGCCTGCCATTTGTTCTCCAGTTCATAGCTCACCGGCATCCGCTCGGGGCTGTGCTGGCCGTAGAAACTGTCCTTGCACTGAACAATCCCGGTGTGATGTACCATTCCCAGCTCTTCCGCCGCCTGCCGCAGCGCGATGGTGATGTCGATGTCCGCAATTGCGGGGAACTCGATCGGGAGATACTCCTTGCTGGTGCCCTCCTGCCGGATGGCGCCCTGCACCACCACCAGATCCCCGGCCTTGACCTCCAGCTGCATCCCACCGCAGGTGCCGACCCGGATCAGGTGCGAGACGCCGAGCATGTGGAGCTCCTCCACCCCGATCGCGGTCGAGGGGCCGCCCATGCCGGTGCTCATAACCAGCACCTTGACCCCCTTGGTCTCCGCCAGCCAGCTGGTATATTCACGGTTCTGCCCGATCTTTTTCGCATTCTCCATCAGTGCGGCGATCTTCTCCACCCGGCCGGGATCACCAGGCAGAATCGCATAATCCGCCCCCTCAAGATCCGCCTTGCAGAGCCCGATATGATACATCTTTTCCTTTTGTTCCATCCGTTTTCCCTGCCTTTCTTCGATGCCCCGGCATCCGGGGCTCCGTTTTCTCTATTATACCACGCACGGCTGTCGCCGGATAGTCCCATCCCATCTTTTACAGCCGCCAGATATCCCGGTTGTACTCCGCGATCGTCCGGTCGGAGGAGAAATAGCCCGCCTGTGCGATGTTGATCAGCATCTTGCTCGCCCAGCCGTTCCGGTCCTCATAATCATCGAGCATCTGCTCCTTGACCCGGATGTAATCCTCGAGGTCCAGTAGCGCCATAAACCAGTCTTTGTGGGTCAGGTCCTGATACAGCCGTCCCAGCTGCTCGGCATCCCCCTGCCGGAGCATCGGCTTTGCGAGCAGAAAATCCACCAGCGGTTCAATTTCAGGTTTTTGGTAAAGATCCTGTGCCCGGTAGCCCCCGTCCGCATACAGCCGGATCACCTCTTCGCTCGGGCGGCCAAACCGATAGAAATTCTCCTCTCCTACCAGATCGGCGATCTCGAGATTTGCCCCGTCTAACGTGCCGAGGGTGAGAGCGCCGTTGAGCATCAGTTTCATGTTGCCGGTGCCGGACGCCTCCTTGGACGCAAGGCTGATCTGCTCTGAAATCTCCGCCGCCGGCACGATCCGCTCGGCCCAGCTGACATTGTAGTTCTCGACAAAGACAATCCGGATCCATTTGGATGCCTCGGGATCCTGCCGGATCACCGCCGCCATACAGAGAATCGCGTGGATGATGTCCTTTGCAATTCGATAGGCCGGCGCCGCCTTAGCGCCGAACAGGAAGGTGACCGGCCGCCGGGGGATCTTTCCCGCCTTGATCTGTCGATATTTCCAGATGATATACAGCAGATTCATCTGCTGGCGCTTGTATTCGTGCAGCCGTTTGATCTGCACATCAAAGATGCTGTCCGGATCCACCGTCTCCCCTGCGGCCGCCAGCGCCCGGACCAGCGCCTGTTTGCCCGCCGCCTTGATCCGGAGCAGCTCTGTGAGGCTTTCGCAGTCCGTCTTCCACTGCGCCAGCCGGGTGAGCGCAGCGGCATCTCTTTTCCAGTCCGGACCGATGCGGCGGGTGATGAAGTCGGCCAGCTGCGGATTGCACCCCATCAGCCAGCGGCGGAAGGTGATGCCGTTGGTCTTGCTGGTAAACTTTTCGGGGTAGATCCGGTAAAACGGCGCAAGCTCTGAGTTTTTTAAGATCTCGGTGTGCAGCGCGGCCACCCCATTGACCGAAAAACCGTAGTGAATATCCATCCGGGCCATCTGCACCTGCTGGTTCTCGTCGATGATCGCCACCTCGGGTTCCGGGTGTCGCCGTTTTGCCAGCGCGTCCAGCGCACGGATCACCGGCATCAGCTGGGGCACGACCTCCTCGAGATCCGCGGCAGGCCACCGCTCCAGCGCCTCGGCGAGGATCGTGTGGTTGGTGTAAGCGCAGCTGCGGCTGACAAGATCTGCCGCCTGTTCAAACGGCATGCCTTCTTCGGTCAGCCTGCGCACCAGCTCGGGGATGATCATCGAGGGATGTGTGTCGTTGATCTGGATCACCACATGCCGATCCAGTTCCTCCCTTGAAAATCCCCGCTCGGCAAGCTCCTCCAGAATCAGCTGAGCGGCGCAGCTGACCATGAAATACTGCTGATAGACCCGCAGCAGCCGCCCGGCCCGGTCGGAATCATCCGGATAGAGAAACAGGGTCAGATTGTGCGCGACATCGGTCTTGTCAAAGGTGATACCCTCCCGAATCAGCCCCGGATCCACCCCTACCAGATCAAACAGCCGCAGCCGGCTGCGGCTGGTATTTCCGTAACCCGGCAGGTCGATCTCATATAGCCGCCCGGTGACCTGCCGCGCGCCGAACTGCACCGGATACTCCCTGCCGGTGTCCCGCAGCCAGCTCTGCGGCTCGATCCAACCGTCCGGCTGCTCGGTCTGGCAGTTGTGATCAAACACCTGCCGAAACAGCCCGTAGTGGTAGCACAGTCCCACCCCGTCGCCCGGCAGACCGAGGGTCGCAATTGAATCCATAAAACAGGCGGCCAGCCGCCCAAGCCCTCCGTTGCCGAGGCTCGGTTCCGGCTCGGCATCCTCGAGCGCCGCAATGCTGCTGCCGACCCGGCGCAGCTCCTCCTCCACCTGATCCCACAGGCCGAGGTTCATCAGATTGCAGCTCAGCAGCTTGCCCACCAAAAATTCCGCCGAGATATAATAGAGTTTTCTCTCCCCCTCCACCGTCGGCAGTGTCTGCTGCCGCTGTCTGCACAGCGCGAGGGCTGCGGCGTAGAGCTGTCCGGCCGAAGCCTGCTCCATCGTGACATGAAACTGTTGTTCCAGCTGTTCTGCGAGCATCGTCGCTCCTCCTTTTTGTACAAGGGTTCTTACTGTGATTATAGGGGGTTGACGCCGGTTGTGCAACCACGGAGGCAGCCTTTGGGGCGATGTGGTATAATAAAGGACGAAAAACAGCTATAAAGGGGGATTTCTTATGACCGAAACCGGACAGGAGTTACACGCCGCAGCCGAGGAGCTGCGGCAGGAACTGGTCGCCTGCCGGCGGGATCTGCACCATTATCCCGAACTCGGCTGGTGCGAGATGCGCACCGCCTCGCTGATCGCCCGGCAGCTGACCGAACTGGGATACGAGGTCCTGGTGGGCCGCGATGTCTGCGACGAGGCGGGCCGGATGGGGGTACCCGATGACGAGACCCTCGAACAGGAATATCGGCGGGCGGCCGTCCAGGGCGCGGACCCTGAGTTTCTCGAGAAGGTGCGGGGCGGTTTTACCGGCGTGATCGGCATCCTGCGCTGCGGTGAGGGGCCGACGGTGGCGCTCCGGTTTGACATTGATGCGCTGCCGGTGCCGGAGTCACAGTCGGAGGAACACCGGCCGACCCGGGAGGGATTTGCCTCCTGCAATCCCGGCGTGATGCACGCCTGCGGTCACGATGCCCACATCACCATCGGCCTTGGCACCGCAAAGCTGCTGATGCGGTACAGGGACCGTCTGCACGGCACCGTCAAGCTGATCTTCCAGCCCTCGGAGGAGGGGGTGCGGGGCGCAAAATCGATCGTTGACAAGGGCCATCTCGACGGGGTGGACTATGTCCTCGGCGGGCATATGGGCGGCAACCCCGACACCGTGTCACCCGCCATCGGGGTCGGCGACGGCACCACACTGGCCACCACCAAATTTGACATCTACTACCACGGCAAGCCGGCTCATGCGGGTTTCTGCCCCGAGCTGGGCAAGAACGCGATGCTCGCCGCCGCCACCGCGGTGATGAACCTGTATGGGATTCCCCGGCACGGCGCCGCCGGCACCCAGATCAACGTCGGCACGCTGCAGGCCGGCACCGGCAGAAATGTGGTTGCTGCCGAGGCTAAGCTGGAGGTCGAGGTGCGGGGCAACAGCGCCGAGGCCAACCGTTATATGCAGCAGTACGCCTTCCGGGTGGCAAAGGCCGCCGGCGAGATGCATGACTGCAGCTGTGAGATCAAGCTGATGGGCGCTGCCGACTGCACCAAAAACAGCCCCGAACTCTCAGCGCGGGTGCTGCAGGTCTGCCGCGATCAGCTGGGGCTCAACTGTGTCGAGCTGACCGGCGGCGCATCCGGCAGTGAGGACTACTCCTACTTCTCCGAACGGGTCCGCAGCCGGGGCGGTCAGTCCTGCTACTTCTCGAATCTCGTGCGCTGCGCGGGCCCGTTCCACAACAGCCTGTTTGATCTTGACGAAGTCGGTCTGGTCAACGGGGTCATCGTCTTCACCGGCATGACCTGCGACCTGCTGAAATAACACGCTGCTCTTTTGAAAAGGCACCCGGTCGGGTGCCTTTTTTCATTTTTGCTCGCACTCATAAACCGGACACCCCGGCGCATAGATTGGTAGCATACCAATGCAAGGGGGAATCCGTATACCATGAAAATCATGCCGGGCCAAGCGAAATTTTTTCTTCCTTCTGTCTGCGATCTTTCATCTGCAGTTCCTGGAGGTGGTGTCCGATGAAGGGTGATCCGGAGGAGCGCGCGCTCGCGCTGGGGGAATATGTGATCGAGACCGGCGCTACCGTCCGGTCCGCTGCGCAAAAATTCGGCATCAGCAAATCGACCGTCCACAAGGATCTGACCCAGCGGCTGAAGAGGAGCAACCGCGCGCTCTACCGGGATGTGCGAAAGGTCCTTGAGCGAAACAAGGAGGAACGACATCTGCGCGGCGGCATGGCAACCCGGCACAAATACCACCCCGAGATGGTTTGATCCTCCCTTGAACTGCCCTCTGCGATGTACTATACTGTCCTTGTAACAAAACAGAGGGGGATGGCAATATGGAAAAGGATCTTGCCCTCATCGGGCAGCTGGTGGAGGAAAAGGCGGAACAGGCAATCCGCCTTAACCGCGAGATCTGGGGCTGGGCGGAGCTCAACTTCCGCGAGGCGAAGAGTTCCGCAGCGCTGGCGGATGCACTGGAAACGGAGGGATTCACCGTCAATCGGGGAATCGGCGGCATGCCCACCGCCTTCTGCGCAAGCTATGGAACCGGCGGGCCCGTCATCGGACTGCTGGCGGAATACGACGCACTCTCCGCACTCTCCCAGAAAGCCGGCTGTCCGACACCGGATCCGGTCGTACCGGGCGGGCCCGGCCACGGGTGCGGACATTCTCTGCTGGGCAGTGCCGTCTTTTCCGCGGCGGTTGCGGTCAAGGACTACATTGACCGCACCGGTCTTTCAATGACAATCCGCCTCTACGGTTGCCCGGCCGAGGAGGATGGCGGTGGCAAGGTCTACCTGGCGCGGGAGGGCGCATTTGACGATCTCGACGCCGCCTTCACCTGGCACCCCGCCGCGGTCAACGCGGTCAAGGGGATCGGCGCGCTCGCGGTGATGGGGGTGCTCTACACCTTCAAGGGGCGTCCCGCCCATGCGGCAAGCGCTCCGCAGGCAGGTCGCAGCGCACTGGACGCCGCCGAGCTGATGAACATCGGCTGCCAGTTTTTGCGGGAACATATGACTGCCGACTGCCGGCTGCACTACGCCTTCCGGGATGTCGGAGGAACCGCGCCGAATGTCGTGCAGTCCAGCGCGAGTCTGCATTACTATGTCCGCGCGGCCCGGGTCGAAGGGATGTTCCGGCTGTTCGACCGGCTCAACAAGGTTGCTGCCGGCGCGGCGATGATGACCGAGACCGAGATGGAGTACAAAATCATCGATGGTTTTTCCGACTATGTGCCAAACCGCACGCTCAGCGAGCTGATGGACCGCTGCCTGCAGGAGGTCGGCGCCCCCGACTTTGACGATGCCGACCGCACGCTGGCTGCGGAGTTTGTCGCCAGCGTCTCGGAGGACGAGCGTCTGAGCAACCTGCAGGGGCCCTGTGAGGATTATGATCTTTCTTCCGACTGCTTTGCCGGCAAGGTGCTGGACGATGCGGTCCATCCGCTCCGCTTTGTGCCCGGCCGCACCTCCTACGGCAGCACCGACGTCGGGGATGTGAGCTACTGTGCCCCCACCGCCCAATGTGAGGTTGCCTCCCGTGCCCTGGGCACCGGCGCACACACCTGGCAGATGACCGCACAGACCAACAGCCCGATCGGGGAAAAGGCGCTCATCACCGCCGCAAAGGT
>DXIA01000187.1 GCA_019113125.1 Candidatus Pygmaiobacter gallistercoris
GCAGCAGGATACACTTGTTCCCGTCCATCACCGCGAGCTCGTCCTCGGTCATCAGCGCCTTTCCGAGTTTCTGGTAGTTCAGGCCGTGGGAGATCTGGCTGCCCCGGCTCTCGGACTGGTTCATGCTGTCAATGGTCTCCCGCCCGAGCAGCTCCGAGATTTCCTTCAGGGTGGACTTTTCCCTGCCGCCCAAAAACAGGATGGTGTCGCAGTTGCCGACGATGGTCTCGGCGGCATCCTTGTAGAGGGTCTTCAGCTGGCTTTGGGACTGCAGCAGGATCGACGCCGAGATCTCCCGGCCCGCATCGTGGCGATCAGCTTGTCGAAGTTTGGGATCTGCCCGATATTCGCGAACTCATCGAGCAGGCATCGCACTGGAACCGGCAGCCTGCCGCCGTAGAGGTCGTCCGCCTTGTCGCAGAGCAGGTTGAACAGCTGGCTCTGCAGCATCGCGATGAGGAAGTTGAAGGTGGTGTCGGTGTCGCTCATGATGAGGAACAGCGCCGTCTTCCGGTCGCCGAGGGTGTCGAGCTCTAGCTCGTCCTCCGACAGGATCTCCCGCAGCTCCGCGATATCGAAGGGGGCGAGCCGGGCGCCGCAGCTCACCAGAATGCTCTTGAGGGTCTTGCCGGCGGCGAGCTTGAATTTGCGGTACTGTTTCACCGCGAAGTGATCCGGGTGCGCCCTCTCGAGCTTTGCAAACAGCAGATCCACCGGGGACTGAAAGTTCTCGTCCTCCTCCCTTGCCTCGGACGCGTTGATGAGATCCAGCAGGGTGAGGAAGTTGCGCTCCTCCGGCGCGGCCTCATACCAGATATAGCCGATCAGCGCGCAGTATAACAGTCGCTCGGCCTTGACCCAGAAATCCTCACCGGATCGCTCCCCCTCCCCCTTGGTGTTGGCGATGAGAACATTGACCAGCTTGAGGATGTCCTTCTCCGACCGGATATAGGCGAAGGGGTTGTACTTCATGCTCTTTTGGAAGTTGATGGTGTTGAACACCTTGATCCGGTAGGGCTCATAGAGGATCTTCCCCTGAGCGTCCCGCACCGGCTTGCCGTCCCCGTCGAGTTTCGGCCCGCCCCGGCGCAGCAGATTGCCAACTTCAGTGAGCAGCTGCCCTTTCGGGTCGGTGACAACATAACTGCTGTGGAGCTGCATCAGCGAGGGCTTGACGAAAAATCGGGTCTTACCGCTGCCGCTGCCGCCGATGACTAAGATGTTTTTGTTCCGGGCGTATCTCGGGTCTTTCGGCCGGCTCGAGATGGTAATCTGCTCCGTCCTGGTCAGCGGGATGTTCCAGTCGGGCACCGGATCGACGAAGGGGGCGATGTCGGCCGCGGTGCCCCATCGCGCGCTGCCGTACTCGACCCCCCGGCGATACTTTTTCGTGTCCCTGCTCTTGAGATACACCGCCAGCCGGATGGCAGCCGCCCCGGCGATGCCCGCGAGCAGATCCAGCGGGTGCAGACTCGGCGCCGCCGAAGAAAACGCCTCCGCACAGCCCCGGCTCAGCTGCAGGAACTTCTCCGCGGCATTAGTGCCGGGCGCGAGCCGCACCGTCTGACCGAGCTTGTCGAAGAGATAAAAAAACAGCAGATCCGGGAGATGGAGGAGCAGCTGCCGCTTTGAGATCCCGGTCATAGCTCCACACCCCGATCTCTGGTTTTGACCCGCACCTGCTGGCGGTGCCGAGCCCTGACCTGCTGCTTTGCCCGCTCCAGCTCCTTGCGGATCGAGGGCTTTTTCTCCCGCGCGAGGTTCTTTGCCGAGAACTCCCGGAAGGCCGCCGTGATAACATCGGCGTCCCGGCCCTTGAAGAAGACCAGATACCGCGGGATCTCGCCGCTCGTGTCCTTTTTGA
The DNA here is from genome assembly GCA_019113125.1 of Candidatus Pygmaiobacter gallistercoris. Classification (GTDB taxonomy): domain Bacteria; phylum Bacillota; class Clostridia; order Oscillospirales; family Ruminococcaceae; genus Pygmaiobacter; species Pygmaiobacter gallistercoris. Next base: position 1,865 of record DXIA01000187.1, read on the forward strand.
GCGCAAAGTCGATGCCGTACTTCTTCGCGGTGGCGGAGAAGACCCGGATATTCCGGTCGGTAATCTCGATGTTCGAGACCCCGGTGTTCTGCCGCATCAGCTGCCGGAGGGTCTGTTTGCCGCGGTGCAGTTTCGTTCGGTGTCCGGCCGCGCCTCGCTGCATCTCCCGCAGCACCTTTCGCATCGCCTGCTGCAGCAGCCCGGCCGAGAGCCTTGTCGTCTCCACGCAGAGGGCGACGGTGCGCTGGGTGACTTCTTCCTGCATTGACGATCATCTCCTCTCTCTGCTGCCGTACAGGTCGTGGTTCACCAGCGCGGCGTAGTAATTTTCGATGGTGACCGGCGCGTTGTAGAGGGCAGCCAGCAGGTATTGTTTGATGTTGCGGATCTCGGTGGTGTTCTCCCCCATCCGCTCCTGCAGATACTCGATGTGGGCGCTGTTCAGTTTCAAAAACCGGGATTTCACCACCTCCGCTGGGTAGTCGTCCCCGGCGATGCGGATCGTCTCTCGGCGGGAACAGAGGATCTCCACCATCAGCTCCACCAGCTCGTCCAGCAGCTCGCGGTCGACCCGCCCGTTCTGCACGAGGAGATCATACTCGATGTTCTCGCGTACCCGTTCCCGACAGCGTTCCCGCTCCTGCATCCCGTCCTGCCCTGCCTTTGATGGGATCGGACTTAATCCCTGAGTCCTTGATCCTTTCGTATTTAATTGTGCGGGATTTTCCTGTCCAGGTTTTTCCAAAACTGGATTTTCCCGTCTGGGTTTTCCCGGTTCTGGCGGCCGGGGCTGCTCGAGAATCGTGTACTCGATGCTGCCGAGCCGCCCGTCGGGATTGCGGATGCGTTTTCGGATCAGGTAGCCCGCCCCCTCCAGCTCCCGGACGGTGGCACAGATGCTGTCCACCCCGTCCCGGCAGATCCGGGAGAGGCCCTTGGTGGTGTAGTCCCAGTCCTCCGGCAGCGACAGCATCAGGGATAGTAAACCCTTTGCCTTCAGCGAGAGCGCCGTGTTCCGCAGGTGATGGTTTGCCATCACGGTGTAGTCGCGGATCTTTTCAACGCGAAATACCGCCATCCTCTCACCTCCTTTCAACTGTCTCGAAAAGTGTTCCTTTTCGGGGAAAAATCAGCCGCTTTGCCGCCCGGGGCGCCCCGGGGAAGGAAAACACCCGGGCGGTGATGTTCGGCTGAAAACAGGGTCAGTCTGGTCTATCTCTCCTTTCTGGCTGTCACATTTTACAAAGCTATGGTAGGAAATCTGTCGGTGCCTGTGGTATCAATGAGGAAAAAAGGGGGCAAATCACAGGTGAGCAAACTACGGTTTTGGTCGATCCTTTCCAGCGGAATCATGCTGCTGGGAGCACTCTTATTTGGGTATCAAGTATGGCAACACGGAACATTCACCTTGTTATCCACCGCCGGATTACTGCTGTTCCTCGTCGGAATCATCATCAGCGTCATCAAGATCAGATGTCCATTTTG
>DXIA01000188.1 GCA_019113125.1 Candidatus Pygmaiobacter gallistercoris
AGAGCGGCCCCCCAAGCCACCAAGGCTTGAGGGGCCGCTCTTCGCACTTTCTCCATCCAAAATTCTGGGGCAGAACTGCAAGGCACCGTAAAAAGGTCGATTTTGATGCGGGTGCAAGGAAAAACGCCGAAGGCACCCTTTGTGGATGTCGCGGGCAGCAGAGCTGCCCCGACGTTTTGACGCCGTAGCCGCGCAAAAGCGGCCTTTTTACGGCGTTGTTTTCTTATCCTGCCACACCTTTCGTCACGCCGGTTCTCTTATCCCTGTGACTGCCGCTCAAGCCGGGTGAGCAGCGCGGTGATGGGGCAGATCAACACCCCGGCACAAAAATTGCCGATGCCGTGCACGAGATCCCAGGGCAGCCCGGCAATGATCCAGGCGATCATCCCCTTGAAATCCAGCCCAAACAGCAGCGCCTGTGCCGGCGCGTAGAGGGTGCCGAACAACAGCCCGTGGGCGCAGCAGAGCAGCATATAGACGATCGGCTGCGCTTTCTTAGGGATGTTGCGGGGCAGCAGCATCGTCGCCCCCCACAAAATCCCCCAAAGGTAGAGATAGGGAATCCACCAGGTCGCAAACCCGGCGAACAGCCCGTTGAGCAGCACATAGAGGTAGATCGGGTAGAGCGCTTTTTTGCGGTAGACCAGCGTATAGGAGATGGTGAGTACTCCGAGCAGGTGGACATTCGGAAGAAACTCCATCACGATCTTGGACAGGTACATCATGCTGCCCAGCATCCCGAAGACCGCGATCTGCCGCACCGTCAGTTTCAACCCTTCTCCACCCGCAGCTCATAGACGCTGCCCGGGACAATGTCGGTGCTGTCAACACCGGCCGAGGCATACTCCCCGTCGATGTAGAAGGCCCAGTAGCTGCCGTCGGTGTCATAGTCGGCGGTGACGCCGCAGACCTCTTTGACATACAGTCCGTAATCGCTCTCGTCGCCGGCGATCAGGTCGAGCTCGAGCAGTGCCTCTCCGACTGTCTTCTTGTCGGTGTGGATCTCATAGCTCGACACCTTGCCGTCGCCATCGGTCGCCTTGAAGGAAAAGACGGTATCCCCCTCGCCCAGCACCTGCAGATCGGTGGACTGGCTGCCCGTTGCGGACGAGCTGTCCTGCACCGCCGAGCTGCTCTGCAGAGACGAACTGCTCTGCGGTGCGGCGGAAGAGCTGTTTTCGTTTTTGCTGCAACCGGTTGTGCCCATTGCCGCCGCCGCAAGCAGCAGGACACAGAGGATGAGCGATACCGATTTTTTGATCCGATTCATCTGTTTCATTCTCCTGGTTCTCCCATTCTGTTTTGATTTCTTCCGGCCGGCGCCCGCGGCCTTGTCTGGAAGAGTTTGCCGGATAAAGTTTTTCGGCTCAGCGCTCCGCCTGCCCGCCTTCTCGGATCACTCCAATGGCTTTTCCCCGGATGCGGCCCCGGGTAGGGCAGATGGTGGTACAATGCGCCTCACGGCGACGGGCTCGCACAGGATTTCCACCTGTTTCCTTTTCCGACCGGGCTATTATACCACATCTCGCCGGGCAAAGCAAAGGGCGGATGGTCTTCCATCCGCCCTGAATCTTCTTTGTTCTGTTATGCCTCCTGGCTCTCGATCTTCTTGCCGTGCATCAGGCTGTCGACCTCGACCAGCGCCTTGGTATCCCGGGCGATCATCAGCTCCTCATTGGTGCAGATGACAAAGGTCTTGACCTTCGCACCCTCAGCGGTCAGATCGATGACATCGCCGCGGGTCTTGTTCTTCTCCTCGTCGATCTTGATGCCGAGGTACTCCATGTTGGCGCAGACATCCGCCCGGACCCCGTCGCTGTTCTCACCGATACCGCCGGTGAAGACCAGCGCATCCAGGCCGCCCATCGCCGCAATAAAGCCGCCGATATACTTTTTGATCTGGTAGCAGAGCATGTCGTGGGCGAGCTGCGCCTGCTCGTTGCCCAGCGCCGCCGCGCGCTCGATGTCCCGGTTGTCGCTCGAGATGCCGGAAACGCCCAGCAGACCGCTGCGCTCGTTGAAGACCCGAAGGAACTCATTGCCGTGCTCGCCGGTCTTCTCGGCGATATAGGTGACGACCGAGGGATCAAGGTCGCCGCTGCGGGTGCCCATCATCAGGCCGCCGGTCGGGGACATGCCCATCGTGGTGTCGATGCTGCGGCCGCGGTCCACCGCGGTGATCGAGGATCCGTTGCCGAGATGGCAGGTAATGATCTTGAGCTGATCGATCGGCTTGCCCATGATCTTAGCGCAGGTCTTGCTGACATACCGGTGGGAGGTGCCGTGGAACCCGTACCGGCGGATATGGTATTTCTTGTAGTACTCGTAGGGAATCGCGAACATATAAGCCTTGGGGGGCATCGAGTGATGGAAGGAGGTATCAAAGACGCAGGCCTGCGGAATATCCTTTCCAAAGACCTTCTGGGCGGCACGGATTCCCTGAATGTGTGCGGGGTTGTGCAGCGGGGCGAGCTCGGACAGATCGGCGATCTGCTGGACGACCTCCTCGGTCAGCAGGCAGGAGTGGGGGAACTTGTCCGCACCCTGTGCGACCCGGTGGCCGATCGCGTCAATCTCAGCGATATTCTCGATTACAGCGCCGTCGCCCTTGGTCATCATGTCGATCAGCTTGGAGAACGCCTCGGTGTGATTCTGGAAGTTGCTGTCCACCTTGATCTCATACCCGTCCGCCGTCTTGTGGGTGATCATGCCGCCGGGGATGCCGATCCGCTCGCAGTTGCCCTTGCACAGGACCTTTTCCCCATCCATATCAATCAGCTGATACTTCAGTGAGCTGGACCCGCAGTTGATAACCAGAATTTTCATAAGCGCCGAACCTCCATTTATAGTTTCACGATTGCATTTTCTTCTCTTTTTGACTTAATTATTATATAATAATCGTAGATTATTTTCAAGAAATCGCCGTCTTTTTTTGTGGGTTTCCACTGCTTTCTGCACAAATTGCAGCCCCACGCCCTGTTTTTGCAATGGCTTTCCCCCAAACCAGACGGCGGACCGGGAGGACAGGATGCGCAAAGTCGGAATCATCGCGGAATACAATCCCTTTCACAGCGGACACGCCGCCCAGATCGCCGCGCTGCGGCAGATGGGCGCGCAGAGCGTGGCGGTGGTGCTGGGGGGCAACTTTGTCCAGCGGGGTTCCCCCGCCCTCTTTTCAAAATTTTTGCGCGCGAGGGCGGCGCTCGCCTGCGGGGCGGATCTCATCGCCGAGCTGCCCGTCCCTTGGGCCGCCGCCGAGGCCGATCAGTTTGCCGAGGGGGGTGTCTTTCTGCTGGCGGCCGCCGGGTGCGATGCCATCTGTTTTGGGGCTGAGCAGCCGGATCTCGACCGGCTCCGGCAACTGGCCGCCCTGCTGGAGGACCCCGCCTTTGATGCCGCCCTCACCGCACATCACATCGCGGGCGGCGGATCGCTGGCGTCGCTGCGGGCACAGCTGGCCGAACAGGAGATCCCCGGCGCCGCAAAGCTGCTCGCCGGTCCGAACAACGCGCTCGGCATCGCCTATCTGCGGGCGATTCGGCGACTGGGGCTGGATCTTCAGGCGATCGTGATCCCCCGGATCGGTGCCGGCCACGACATGCCGCTGGGCAAAGGCAAAATTGCGAGCGCCGGTGCACTGCGCGGCCTCTTTTATGAAAAGGGCGCCGCGGCGCTGGCTCCCTATCTGCCGGAATGCTGTCTTCCGCTTTATCTTGCGGCTGAGCGGGCGGGCGCGGTGGCGGACCCCGCCGCCTTTTCTCTCTCGCTGCTCACCCTGCTGCGGGCAGCGGATCCCGCCGGGTTTGCCGCGCTGCCCGGTGCGGGGGGTGAGGGGCTGGACCATCTTCTGGCAAAGGCTGCGGCGCAGGCGGGCAGTGCAGAGGAGCTGTACGGGCTGCTCAAGAGCAAGCGGTACACCCATGCCCGGGTGCGCCGGCTCGCCCTTGCGGCCTATCTCGGGCTGCGGGGGGATCTGCCCCGGCTGCCCCCCTACCTGCGGCTGCTCGGCGGCAGTGCGGCTGGGCTGCGGGAGATTCCCGGCCGGGCTGCGGGGATCAAAATTCCGGTCTCCCAGTCGCTGGCCCGGCTGCGGCGGGCGGGCGGCGATGCGGGAAGGGTCGCATCGCTCGAGGCGCGTGCCGGCGCACTCTGGAACCTCTGCCTGCGCATCCCCCGCCCCGCATCGGCGGAGTTCACCGAAAAATTTCTGCGGGTGGAATGAGAAGAGCCGTCTTCCGATGGAAGACGGCTCTTTTGACCCTGTTTATTTGACCCCGAACGCCCGGCCGATCCGATAACCGGCATATTTGAAAAATCCGCCAATCAGCCAGAACTGGATCAGAAGATAATTCGGCAGGTTTTTAAACCGGAACCGCGGCTTTTCGATCAGCCGGAAGGTCCGAAAGCCCTCCTTTGTCCCCTTCCAGTAGGCCTTTCCGTATCCCCGGACGATGAACATCCCGAACTTGACCAGATACCCCAGCAGCAGAAAGGGCAGATTGAGCAGCAGCATCAGCAGCGGCTCATTCTTATAGGGCAGCAGCAGCGAATTGCGGCCGCTCTGCACCGATTTGAAGTCGTTGTACCTGCCTCCTTTGATGCCGCCGGTGGTCGCCCCGCAGATGTGGCGGCAGACCGCGCGGGGGCAGTAGATGTTTTTGTAACCGAGGCTGTTGGCCCGCCAGCCGAGATCGACGTCCTCGTAGTAGGCGAAGAAGTGCTCGTCGAACATCCCGATCTCATCGAGAATGCTGCGCCGGTAGAGCGCCGCCCCGCCACAGGCGGAAAAGCAGCGCCGCTGGCGCTGGTAACGGCGGGCGTACATCCCGTCCCCCGTCTTGGCCGCCCAGCCGAAGATGTTGACATAGTCCCCGGCGTCGTCGGCCAGTTCCGGCTCGTAATACCGCAGCATCAGTGAGCCGACCGAAAAAATCTTTTTATCGCTGTCCGCGACCTCCACCAGCCGCTGCAGCCAGTCGGGCTGGGCAAAGGCGTCGTTGTTGAAGAGCACTGCGTACTCGGCGCTGCTGGCCCGGATACCGGCGTTGACCGCTGCCGAAAAGCCGGTGTTCTCCCGGTTCTCGATCAGCTTGTAGTCCGGCCGGCCGAGGTAGCTGCGGGCGATGTCGAGGCTCTCATCGGTCGAGCCGTTGTCGATGACGATGACCTCAAAATCCGAAAATTCCTGTGCAAAGATGCTCTCGAGGCTGTCCTTGAGCCAGAGCGCCCCGTTGAGATTGGGGATGATAACCGATGCCTTCACGCGTTTTCCTCCTGCTTGTCCCCGCCTTGCGGTGGGAGATCTTCCTTTACAGTTTAACCGCTCTGCGCGGATTTTGCAACGCCGGTTGCGGTTTTGGCTCCTTTTCACTATAATAGGGAGGAAATCCGACACTAGAGGGGGATTCTCCGATGGGAACGCTGAGCGATATCCGTCTGTTCCTTCTGGATCTGGACGGCACCTTTTATCTGGACGGTACCCCGCTGCCCGGCGCGTTGGACTTTCTCACCGCGCTGCGGGCAAAGGGGGTTCCGTTTGCCTTTCTGACCAATAACTCCTCCCGCGGGCGGGAGGAGTATCTTGATCGGCTGAACGCGATGGGGGCGCAGATCACCGGGCGGGAGCTGCTGACCAGCGCCGATGCGACGCTGGACTACCTTGCGCGGGAAGGATTCGACCGGGAGCTGCTGCTGGTCGGCACCCCGAGCCTTGAGGCGCAGTTTGCAGCGGCGGGCTACCAGCTGCACAGCGGCCGGCCGAAGGCGGTGGTGCTGGGATTTGACACCACTCTGACCTACCAAAAACTGGTGGATCTGTGCAACGCGGTGCGGGCCGGACTGCCCTATATCGCCACCCACCCCGACTTCAACTGTCCGGTGAAGGGCGGGTTCATCCCCGACATCGGCGGGGTGATCGCGCTGGTTGAGGCCTGCACCGGTCGGCGGCCGGACGCGGTGATCGGCAAGCCGAACGCCTTCATCGCCGAGGCGGCCGCAGACCGATTTGGGGTGCCGCTCGCGCAGATCTGCATGGTGGGAGACCGGCTCTACACCGACATCGCGCTGGGCGGCTGCGGGGTCAAAACGGCGCTGGTTCTCTCGGGCGAGACCAGCAGCGCGGACTACGAAAAGAGCGAAATCCGGGCCGATTTTGTCTTTGACGGCATCTGGCAGATGGCAGCCGCACTGTAAAGCGCCGCGCAAAAATAAAAGAAATTTTTAAGCTTTGCTTTAAGAAAGATTAAGCAGAGCTTTTTTCTTTCTTAGGATTTTTCGGCTATACTCTTTTCCTGACAGAAGAGTTTGGGGAAAGGTGTGTGGTGTTACGATGCAGAACAGCGATCATCCTTATGATGGCGACCCGCGGCGGGTGCGGGCAAGGCGGAGAAAACGGCGACGGACAAGACGGCGGGCGGCAGGCTGTCTTTTCTCGCTGCTGCTGTTTGCCGGGCTGGGCTGGTTCGCGGCGCGGGGATTGCTGGATCGCTTTTCCAATCTTCCGGTCCAGCCGATTCTCAACCGCCTGTTCCCCGCCGAGACCGAGGACATCACCGGCACCGGCCTGCTGGATGGAATCCAGAGCCGGGCGGCGGTGCTCACCGCGCTCGACGACGGCAAAGAGATCGCATCGCTGCGGGCGGACGAGGAACTGGCCCCGGCCAGTCTGACCAAGCTGGTGTCGGTCTATGCGGCGCTCCAGCTGCTGGGTGATCCGCAGCAGACGGTCACCCTGGATGAGGAGCTCTTTCCGCCGCTGTGGGAGGAGAATGCCTCGATGGCAGGGCTGCAGCCGGGGGAGACGGCGCCGGTTCTCGACCTGCTCTACGGTGCGCTGCTGCCCTCCGGCGCAGATGCCTGTGAGGGGCTCGCCGAGGCGGTGGGCGGCGAGAGCACCCTGGTCGATGAGATGAACCGGCTGGCCGGACAGCTCGGAATGCAGCACAGCAGTTTTAAAAACCCGACCGGTCTCGATGAGGCGGGACATTACTCCACCGCCGCCGACCTCACACTGTTGCTGCGTCAGGCGCTGCAGGATCCGACCTTCCGCACCGTCTTTTCCAGCTGGTACTACACCAGCACCGAGGCGTCCGCTCATCCCGAGGGGATCACCTTTCAGAGCACCCTTGCCACCCACCGGGACCAGCTGCGGGGCGAGGGATGGGAGGTGCTCGGCGGAAAGACCGGGTTCACCGATGCCGCGGGGCTCTGCCTTGCAACCCTCGCCGAGGTCGGCGAGAAAGAATACCTGCTCGTCACCCTCGGCGCGCCGGGCGCAACCGCCTCGGGAACCGGACACATTGAGGACGCTGCACTGGTCTGGTCGCGTCTCGCCGAGGTGGAACAATAAAGAAAAAAGGCCACGTCTCGACGTGGCCTTTTTGATAGAATTTACCAGTAGAACCGGCCGTGCACCATGCCGTAATGGCTGTAGCCGATGCTGAGGGCAACGATGATCCCTACCGCAGCGATCGCCAGCAGCGCAAGGGTGATGCCGATCCAGATAAGGCGGGCACGGGCCCAGTTGCGGCGGTTGGGGTTGACGCTGTCCGAAAAGCTCCAGATGATGAAGACGACGAGATTCACCACCGGGATGATACTGATCAGATCCATCAGAAAGAACTGGGCGGTGCTCATCGGATCGGTCTTGCTCTTCTTTTGGGACGGCTGTACACCCGACGGCGACACAGCGCCCGGCTGATAGGCCGCCGAATTCCAGACCGGCGGCTCCTGCGGGGGCACCGCAGCGCCCCCATCGCTCTGGGGCCGACATGCTGTCTGTTGCGGGGCCGCAGCAGTCTGCGCATCCTCCGGCTGTGCCGAAACCGCAGCGGGCTGTGCACCCTCCTGCGCGGCGGAATTCTCCTGCGCCTCGGTCAGCGGAGTGCCGCAGGCATCACAGAATCTGGCGCCCTCCGGCGCCTCTTTTCCACAGTTTTTGCAGACCATCACTGTTCACTCCATTTATCTCTCTCCGCACGGGGCGGAATTATTTTTCCCAATCATACCACATTTTTGGGGAAAAGACAAACCGCTCCGCCCGCGATCCTGTGAAAAAGCGGTGAAGAATTGGCTCAGTCCTGCTCCCCGCGGGGGAACCGAACGGTGAAGGTGGTGCCGTCCTGCGGGGTGGAGGTCAGGCCCACCTCGGCGTGATACCGTCCCGCGACATGTTTGACGATCGCAAGCCCGAGGCCGGTGCCCCCCATCGCCTTGCTGCGGCCCTTGTCGATCCGATAGAACCGCTCGAAGACCCGCTGCTGGTACTGCGGCTCGATGTAGCTGCCGGTATTGTGCACACTCAGCAGAATTGCATCGGGGCTGCTTTTCAGCTTGACATCGACATAGCCGCCCTCCCCGTTGTACCGCACCGCATTCTGGATCAGGTTGCCCGCGAGCTCCTGCATCTCGCGGCGGGAGGCGGAGAAGACCGCCGAGTCCGCCATGCAGGTGACGGTGATGCCGTGCTGGTCGGCCAGCGGCTTGACGTCATTGCAGCACTCCCGCACCACATCGGCGAGGTCGAGCACCTCCTTCTCGAAGACGATGTCCCCCGCCTCGAGCCGGCTGATCATGATGATATCCCCGATCAGGTTCTGCATCGTGCCGGCCTCCTTGAGGATCCGGCCGGCGAACTCGCGGCGTTTCTCCTCGCTCAGCGCGTTGCCGCTGCAGAGCAGCTCGGCAAAGCCGCGGATCGAGGTGATCGGGGTCTTGAGCTCATGGCTGGCATTTGAGAAAAACTCCTGGCGCATCCGCACCGCGTTGCGGTGGATGGTGACATCCGAGAGGACGACGATCGCCGCCTCGGCCAGTGGTTCCTCCCCCTCGGGGCGGACCACCGGGCTGATGATCGCCTCAACCACCAAGCCGGAGGAGGTCTCGAGCTCCACCCTGCCGGCCTTGGCCTGCTTGACGGCGGCGTCCACCGCGTCGATGAACTCCATCTGCCTTGTCGCGTAGATGATATTTCGCCCGGTGACCGCCTTGTCGCAGCCGAGGAATCCGCAGGCGGCCCGGTTGATGGTAAGGACCTCCTCCTGCGCGTCGAGCAGGATCAGCCCCTCGGACATATTGTCCAGCACATAGTCGATCCGGGCGCGCTCACTCTGCAGCTTGCGGAAGTTTGCATCCACCTCGGCCGAGAGCTGGTTGATGTCGGCCGCCATCTCCTGCAGCTCATCATACCGGTAGCTTGCGGGATCGAGTTTTGCCTCCCCGCTGCGCACCAGCTTGAGGCTGGAGGAGAGCTCCTCAATCGGCTGGGAGATACTCAGCGAGAGCCTGCCCGCCAGCACCAGTGCGATCAGAAAAGCGGCGATCGCCCCGATCAGCGCGGCGGGCAGAAAGCTGACAAATCCGGCCAGCGCCGACGGGTAATCCCCCGACACCCGGACAAATCCGCCCTCTGACAGCCGGGTGGCAACATACATCATATTCTTGCCGGTGGTCGCCGACCGGCGCACCGAGACGCCGTATTTCGCCGCGGCGGCCCCGACGATCTCGGCGCGGGCGGCGTGGTTCTCCATCGTCTCGGAGTCGGCCGAGGAGTCCCCGGTGACCGTTCCGTCCTCGGCGATAAAGGTCACCCGCAGCCCGCCGGTCGACTCTGAGAGCAGTTTCGCGGTCTCGGTATCCCGGCCGCCGGTCTGCTCCGCGCTGAGCGCGACCGAGGAGACGATCCGCTGCATATCCTCCTTTGCGCGGTCGGTAAACTTGTTTTCGAATACAAAAGCGGCGATCACGGTGCAGAGTACAAGGCCCAGCAGCAGCACCAGCACCATGCTTCTGACGATCTTATTCTTCATAGCAATTCTCCCCCGTCACGCGGCGTCAGCTGTTCTTTTTGCCGCCGATAAACCGGTAGCCCACGCCCCGCACCGTCTTGATGTATTTGGGATTTGCGGGGTCATCTCCGAGTTTCTGCCGCAGTGTGCCGATGTGCATGTCGAGGGTGCGGGTCTCGCCGATAAAATCGTATCCCCACACCCGCTGCAGCAGCTCCTCTCGCCCCAGCGCACGGTCCTGCCCGAGGATCAGGGTCTTGAGCAGCTCAAACTCCTTGTAGGTCAGCTCGACCGGGCGGCCGGCGACCGAGACCTCCCTGGCCTTGGTGTCGACCACGAGATCCCCAAACTCATACCGATCCTCCAGCGCGGGCATCTCTTCCCCGACCCGGCGCAGCAACGCCCGCACCCGGGCGCAGAGCTCGAGCACACTGAAGGGCTTGGTCATATAATCGTCCGCTCCGGCGTCCAGCCCGGTGACCTTGTCGGTCTCGGTGTCCCGGGCGGTGAGCATCATCGCCTTGATCCGCCGCAGCTCGGGGCTCTGGCGCATCAGCTTGAGGGCGGTGATCCCGTCCATGCCCTCCAGCATGATGTCGAAGATCGCCAGCGCCGGCCGCCGCTCGACCATCGCCTTGAGCGCCGGCGCCGCGTCGGCAAAGCCGCGCACCTCATACCCTTCACTGGTGAGCGCCGCGTCGAGCAGCGCCCGGATGCTCTCATCGTCCTCAATGACATAGATCAGCTGTGCCAAAGCAGTTCCTTCCTTCCCTGGTAATTTGACGCTCAGCGGCCGGTCTGATGGATGCCGGTCTTGCTGAACTCGGTCCACTCGCAGATGTTGACCGCATGGTCGCCCAGCCGCTCGAGGTATTTTGCGATCATCAGGTAGTCGATCGCGACATCCACCATCGAGCTGTCCCGGCGCAGCACCTCGACCATCCGCTCCTTGACCGCGTTGAAGGCGTCATCCACGATATCGTCCCGCGCGATGACCGCCTCAGCCTGTTCGGTATCGGTCCGCACAAAGGCGTCCACCGCGTCGGCCACCATGCCCCGCGCCTCGGCCGCCATCTTGTCGATCAGCTCGAGGATCTCGGGGATCTCGCCGGTGATGTGCCGGGAGATCTCGGCGATGTCCGCCGCGGCATCCCCGATCCGCTCGATATCGGTAATCATCTTGAGTGCGGTGGAGATGGTCCGCAGGTCCCGCGCCACCGGCTGCTGGCGCAGCAGCAGGGTCAGACAGTGGCGCTCGATCTCCCGTTCCATATCATCCACCCGGCGATCCCCCGCAATGACCTGATTGGCCAGTTCGGCATCCCGCGTCTTAAAGGCGCGGATCGCGTCTTCGATCGCCTGCACCGAGATAGAGCCCATCCGGATCAGGCTGGAGGACAGCTCGGAGAGCTGCGCGTCAAAGGATTTTCGCACCGACATTTGTTTCACGCTCTCTTTCTCTCTATTATAGCCGCCGCAGGGCGGCGGGAAAAGTCTTTTTTCTCAGCCGAACCGACCGGTGATGTAATCCTCGGTCCGCTTGTCTTTCGGCATGCTGAAGATCTGCTCGGTCGGCCCGATCTCCACCATCTCCCCCAGCAGGAAGAAGGCGCACTTGTCGCTGATGCGGGCCGCCTGCTGCATGTTGTGGGTGACGATGACGACGGTGTACTGCTTTTTGAGTTCCGCCATCAGCTCCTCGATCCGGATGGTGGAGGCCGGGTCCAGCGCACTGGTCGGCTCATCCATCAGCAGCACGTCGGGCTGCACCGCCAGCGCCCGCGCGATGCACAGCCGCTGCTGCTGTCCACCCGAGAGGCCGAGGGCGGACTTTTTCAGCCGGTCCTTGACCTCGTCCCAGAGGCTCGCGCCCCGCAGGCTCTTCTCAACCAGCTCGCTCAGCTCCGCCTTGGAGTGGGTGCCGTGCAGTCTGGGCCCATAGGCGATGTTGTCGTAGATGCTCATCGGGAACGGATTGGGTTTCTGGAACACCATGCCGACATTCTTGCGCAGCTGGGTGACATCCACCGAGGGATCAAAGATGTTCTGGCCGTGGTAGAGCACCTCCCCCTCGATCTTCACCCCCGGCACCAGATCATTCATCCGGTTGAGGGTCTTGAGAAAGGTGGACTTGCCGCAGCCGGAGGGGCCGATCAGGGCGGTGATCTCATGGGCGGGGATATCGATATTGACGCTGTGGAGGGCGTGGTGGGCGCCGTACCACAGGTTCAGGTCCTTCACTTCAATCACAGTGGACATGTGCTTTTCTCCTCTTTTTCCTCTGGGATGGTTAGTTCTTCTTGAGCTTTCTGCCGACCAGGCTGGCGGCCAGATTGATCACCAGCGTCAGCAGCATCAGGATCGTGGCGATGGCGAAGGCGATGGCCGTCTCGCCCCGTTCGCTGGCGTACACATACAGCGCCACTGTCAGCGTGGCTGAGGAGGACTCCAAAGACGTAAAGAAGTCGTTGAGCACCAGGCCGAAGCCGGCGGTGTACAGCAGCGCCGCGGACTCGCCCACGATCCGGCCCACAGCCAGAATGCAGCCGGTGACGATGCCGTCCACCGCGTTGGGCAGCACCACGGTGCGGACCATGTGCCACTTGCCGGCGCCCAGGGCCAGCGCCCCCTCCCGGTAGGAGTCGGGCACGGTTTTCAGGCTCTCCTGTGTGGTGCGGACGATGGTGGGCAGGATCATGACCACCAGGGTCAGGCCGCCGGCCAGCACACCGGTCTTGAGGCCCAGCATCTGGATGAAGAACAGCATGCCCACCAGGCCGAAGATGATGGAGGGGATGCCGGTGAGGGTCTCGGTGGCAAACTCGATGACGGCCACCAGTTTCCGGTTGGCGGCGTACTCCGTCAGGTAGATGGCGGCACCGACGCCCAGGGGCAGCACAATCACCATGGACAGCAGGATGATATAGAGGGTATTCAGAATATTCGGCAGGATGCCGATGGTATCATTGATATAGCTGGACTGCGTGCTCAGCAGCTCCCAGGAGATATGGGGGATGCCCCGATAGAAGATATAGCCGATGATCAGCACCAGCAGCACGCAGGTGAGGATGCCGCAGAAGTACAGCAGCGCCCGCAGGCCCTTGTCATAGAAGCGGCGCCGGGGGGACAGGGTATGAGTATCCACTTCCGCTCACTCCTCCTTTTTCCGTTTGATGAAGACATTGAGGAACACGTTGATCAGCATGATGAAGAGGAACAGCACCAGGCCGATGGAAAAGAGGGCGTTGCGGTGCAGGGAGCCCACGGAGGCGTAGGACATCTCCGAGGCGATGGCGGTGGTCAGGAAGCGCACCGGCGTCAGAAGCCCCGGCATGTTGGCCACGTTGCCCGCCACCATGATGATGGCCATGGCCTCGCCGATGGCGCGGCCGATGCCCAGCACCACCGCGGTGGCGATGCCGCTGCGGGCGGCGGGAACGCTGACCCGGAACACCGTCTCAATATGGGTAGCCCCCAGGGCCAGGGACGCCTCCTCATACTCCCGGGGCACCGCCCGCAGGGCGGTCTCCGACACGGAGACAATGGAGGGCAGGATCATCACCGCCAGCACAATGATGGCGGCCAGGAGCGTCGCGCCGGAGGGCAGGTCGAAAGCCACCCGGATGGCGGGCACCAGCAGGATCATGCCCACCAGGCCGTACACCACGGAGGGGATACCCGCCAGCAGCTCCACGGCGGTGTGCACCACCGCGGCAAACTTGGGAGGCGCCACCTTGGAGAGGAAAATGGCGGTCATCAGGCCGATGGGCACGCCGATGATGATGGCCCCCGCCGTGCCGGCAAAGGACGTCAGGATGATGGCGAAGATACCGAAGTCTCCTGTGGAGGCGTACCACCGGGTGCCGAAGATGAAGTCCACCAGCCCGATCTCCCGAATGGCCGGCAGGCCGGAGATCACCAGGTAGATGCTGATCAGCAGTACAAACGCCACAGCGATGATGCCGCAGACGAAGAAGATCGCGTTCATCACAAATTCCAGAGCCTTAAGGCCCTTCTTGCCGGAGGAGGGCTCCCTGCTGCCGCCGGCGGGCCGCGCGACGGCGCCGCTGGCGGCGACTCCGCCGGCCGCTCCCGCGAATTCACGTTCCATAGATTGTTCTCCTTACTCTCCTTTGTTCCCGGACAAGGCGTCCGTCCCAATTCCAGCGGAACAGCCGCCGCCCCATGAGGGCGCGGCGGCCGACCGCAGATATCTCTGTGTGGACTCCACTTACTGTGCCACGGGCACAGCGCCGGCGCCGGCGATCAGATCGTTGGCATCCGTGGAGGTGGCGAAGTCGAAGAAAGCCTGAGCAGCCTCGGACAGGGCCTCGTCGGTACGGGTGGCGAACACGAACGGACGCTGAATGGCATAGGTGCCGTCCAGGACGGTCTCCTCAGAGGGAGCCACGCCGCCCACGGTCAGGACAGTGATGCCCTCCTGCTCCTGCACGGCGGACAGGGAGGCGTAGCCGATGGCGCCGGGAGTAGTGCGGACCGCCTCAATGACGGCGCCGGTGGAGTTCAGCTCCTGGGCCAGCACGCACTGGTCCTCGGTGCCGGTGATGGACTCGAAGCCATCCCGGGTGCCGGAACCAGACTCACGGCCGATCACGGCGATGGTGCCGGCGTCGCTGCCGAACTCGGACCAGTCGGTGACCGCGCCGGTATAAATCTGGGCGATCTGCTCCAGAGTCAGGTCGGTGACGGAGTTCTCGGCGTTGACGATCACGGCGATGCCGTCCAGGGCCACGATGGTCTCGGTCAGGCCGCCGGCCTTCTCCTCGTCGGTCAGGGCACGGGAGGCCAGGCCGATGTCGCAGCTGCCGTTGGACACGGCCTCGATGCCGGCGCCGGAGCCGGTGGGGTTGTAGGTGACGGACACGCCGGTGTCAGCCTGGAACTGCTCGCCCAGGACGCCGATAACCTCCTCCATGGAGGTGGAGCCGTCGGTGGACACGGTGCCGCTCAGCGTGGTCTCCTCCTGGGTGGTATCACCGGTGGTGTCGCCGGTGGTATCGGTGTTGGTGTCGCCGCCGCAGGCCGCCAGGGACAGAGCCATGGTCAGGGACAGCAAAAGCGCAAGTACTTTTTTCATCTCAAATGTCTCCTTTTTTCGTATGTCGTATGTCGTGCAGCTCGTCGCTACGGTCCTAGTATAAACAGCTCCAGGTAAAATCCGTTATCACCGCTTTATTAAGTCTTTGTAAAATCGCCAGAATTATGCCATTTTCTCTATGTGACATTTTTAAAAAATAAAATCGTTTTCTTTACTTTTATCCCATTCATATATTGACAAAAAAACGCATAATTTGATATGATGCCCTCAGGGAATCATGCCGGCCGATCCCCGGGGTCCGGTCCGGCATCATCTGATGGCACCAGCTTGAAAGGAGCGCGAACATCTATGGAAAAGCAGGTCAGGCGAATCGGCGTACTTACCAGCGGCGGCGACGCCCCCGGCATGAATGCCGCTGTGCGGGCCGTGGTGCGCACCACCATCCGCCAGGGGATCGAGTGCATCGGCATCCGCCGGGGCTGGCATGGCCTCATCAGCGGCGATTTCGTCACCCTGGACTCCGAAAGCGTCAGCCATATTATCGACAAGGGCGGCACCATCCTCTACACCGCCCGCAGCGAGGAGTTCCGCACCGCCGCCGGACGGGACAAGGCCCTGGCCACCTGCAAGCTGCTGGGACTGGACGGCATTGTGGCCATCGGCGGCGACGGCACCTTCCGGGGCGCGCTGGCCCTCTCCCGCCAGGCGGCGGACGAGGGGATGGACCTGCAGGTGGCCGGCATCCCCGCCACCATCGACAACGACATCGGCTGCTCCAAGTACACCATCGGCTTCGACACCGCCTGCAACACCGCCATCGAGTGCATCGACAAGCTGCGGGATACCATGCAGTCCCATGAGCGGTGCTCCCTGGTGGAGGTCATGGGCCGTCACGCGGGGTACCTGGCCCTGTATGTGGGCATCTCCGTGGGCGCCACCGCCGTGCTGATCCCGGAGCGGGCGGTGGACTTCGAGCGGGATATCGTGGACAAGATCCGCCGGGCCCGGCTGGCCGGCAGCACCCATTACATGATCGTGGTGGCGGAGGGAGCCGGCAGCGCCATGGACTACGCCAACCGCATCCGGGAGGAGGTGGGCCTGGACCCCCGGGTCACCGTGCTGGGCCACATCCAGCGGGGCGGCTCCCCCTCCGCCCGGGACCGGGAGACCGCCAGCCGCATGGGCTACACGGCGGTGATGGCCATGCTCCAGAACCGGGGCAACTGCATCATCGCCACCCAGAACGGCGCCATCGTGGACCTGGACATGGAGGAGGCCCTCCAGATGACCAAGGAGTTCCCCATGGACCGCTATCAGATTCTGGAGGCGTTGTCCGTCACCCAGGATTAAACGCAGCAAGAGGCCGCGCGTCTTTCGACGCGCGGCCTCTTCTTGTACGCTTTGGATCGAACGCCGCTTCACTCCGCGCTGTGGCGCACCACCCGCCGCTTCCAGATGGAGGGGGCAAACAGCAACAGCAGGGGGAAGATCTCCAGTCGTCCCAGCAGCATGTCGAAGGACAGTAGGATCTTTCCCCAGTCGGAGAACGTGGAGAAGTTGCCCATGGGCCCCACCACCTCCAGGCCCGGGCCCACGTTGTTGATGCAGGTGGTCAGGGCAGTAAAGGTGGTCACCAGGTCAAAGTCCTCCAGACACAGCAGCAGGAAAGACACCGTAAACACCACCAGGTAGACGGAGAGGTACACCTGCACGCCCCGGATCGTCCGGTCCGTCAGGGGTTTCTCCTCAAATTGCACGGAGGTGACGGCATTGGGGTGGAGCATCTTCCGCATATCCGCCAGGGAGGACTTCAGGCCGATCACCACCCGGGAGACCTTGATGCCGCCGGCGGTGGAGCCGGCGCAGCCGCCAATGAACATCAGCACGACCAGAACCCCCTTGGAGAGGGTGGGCCAGAGGTTGAAATCCGTGGTGGCGTAGCCGGTGGTGGTGAGGATGGACGACACCTGGAAGAAAGCATGGCGCAGACCCGTGAGGAAAGAGCCGTAATAGCTGGACACGTCCACCGCGATGACAATTACCGCCGCCGCCACAATCAGGAGATAGGCCCGCAGCTCCTCGGACCGGAATACCTCCCGGAACCGGCGGACCAGCAGGAAGTAGTAGAGGTTGAAGTTGATGCCGAAGAGCAGCATGAAGATGCCGATGGTAATGTCGAACACGGGGTTCTCATAGGCGCCCACGCTGAGATTCCGATTGCTGAAGCCGCCGGTGCCGGCGGTGCCGAAGGCGTGGATGCAGGAGTCAAAGAGGGGCATCCCCTCAATCACCAGCAGGCCGATCAGGATCAGCGTCATCACCAGGTAGATGCCGTAGAGGATCTTGGCGCTGTCGCTCATGCGGCTCACCAGCTTGCCGGCAATGGGGCCCGGCACCTCCGCCCGCATCAGGTGCATGCCATGGCCGTCGGTCATGGGCAGGATCGCCATGACGAACACCAGCACGCCCATGCCGCCCACCCAGTGGGTGAAGCTGCGCCAGAACAGGCCGCTCCGGCTCAGGGACTCCACCTCCGTCAGCACCGTGGCGCCGGTGGTGGTAAAGCCGGACACCGTCTCAAAAAAAGCATCCACATAGTGGGGGATATCCCCGGAGAGCACAAAGGGCAGCGCACCGAAAGCGGACAGCAGAATCCAGGCCAGCGCCACCACGGCAAAGCCGTCCCGGGCGAAGATGGCCGTCCGCTGAGGCCGTTTGACGCCCAGGGCCAGGCCCACCACCACCAGGATCATGGCCGGCACCAGGAAAGGACCCGGCGACTCCTGATACAGTGCCGCTGTTATGGCCGGCAGCAGCAGCAGCGCGGCCTCCGTCAACAGAATCCGCCCGATGGCGAACGCAATCATTCGATAGTTCACCTGTCGTCCCGCCTTTACAGAAAGATGTCATAGATGTCCTGCATGGTGGTATCGGTGGTCACCACGATGACGTCGTCCATGGGCTCCAGCACATCGCCGCCGGAGGGGATCACGATTTTCCCGTTCCGCCGGACGATGCCGGCCAGCAGCAGGCCGCTCTTCAGCGGCAGGTCCTTCAGGGGAACGCCCAGATAGGGCAGGTCCTGGCCCACGCTGAACTCCAGGGCCTCCACCGCCCCGTCCACCAGCCGGTGGAGGGTCTTTACCGCCGCGGCGGAGGCGCTCTCCATGGCCCGGACGTACTGGAGAATCAGCTCCGTGGTCACCGCCCAGGCGGAGATCACACTGTCGATCATGCCCGCGTTGGACACCAGGTCCACCAGGGACTTCCGGTTGATTTTCGCCACCACCTTGCAGCAGTCCCCGGACTGCTTGGCGGCGCTCATGGCCATAAGGATGTTGGCCTCGTCCATGCCGGTAATGGCCACAAAGGCATCGGTCTGCTCGATCCCCTCCTCCTGCAGCAGCTCGCTGTCAGTGCCGTCGCCCACGATGACCAGGGCTTTCGGCAGCTTCTCACTCATCTGGACGCACCGCTGCTCGTCCTGGTCGATGATCTGCACAGCCATGCCCATGTCCAGCAGCTGGGACGCCAGGTAGTAGCAGATTTTGCTGGCGCCCACGATCATCACGGAGGACGCCCGGTTCCGGAACACACCCAGGTGGCGGAAGAACTGCTCCAGCTGCTTGGGCGAGGAGGTCAGATAGATCTTATCGCCGGCCTGCAGGGTGAAGTCACCGGAGGGAATGATGGTCTCCTCCCGGCGGGACACGGCGCAGATCAGCACCCGCACCTTGATGTTCCGATACAGGTCCGAGAGGCGCATACCGTGGAGGGCGGAGTGCTCCGGCAGCCGGTACTCTACCAGCTCCAGCCGCCCTTTGGAGAAAGACTCCACCGTCATGGCGGCAGGGAACCGCAGCACCCGGGCAATCTCCCGGGCCGCCGCTTTCTCCGGGTTGATGGCCATGCTGAGGCCCAGCTCCTCCCGCATGAAGCGCAGCTGCTTCTCATACTCCGGGTTGCGGACCCGGGCAATGGTATGCTTGACGCCCAGCTTCTTGGCCACCAGGCAGGCTAAAATATTGATCTCGTCATTGGAGACGGTGGCAATCAGCAGCTCGGCCTTGTCCACCTCCGCCTCTTTCTGCACAGCGTAGCTGGCGCCGTTGCCGCAGATGCCCATGACGTCATATACGTTGATGATATTGTCGATCAGCTGGGCGTCCTGGTCAATAACCGTGACGCTGTGATCCACGGAAAGATGCTTGGTCAGCGCCATGCCTACCTTACCGGCGCCCACAACCACAATTCTCATAAGTCCTCCCACATGAAATCCTGCAGTTCCTGCAAAGTGCGTCCTCCGACGCTGTCACTGTGAAATCCGTTTGACTATTATAGCCGACGTCTGACAGAAAGAAAATACCCTTTCCATAAAATTTTTAGGAAGCCGTGTTAAAAAAGCCGTTCGGAATCCGAACGTCCCTCCGGGGCACCCGGTCCCAGTCGAATTCCGCCAGCAGCTCCTCCGCCGTCCGGGGCGCTGCGGAGGGATGAAATCCCCCCAGATACGCCAGCTTCCCCAACAGCTCCTCCGCCGTCATGCGGGACCGCAGGGTATCCAAGCCCGCGTCGGCGTCCCGCTTGCTGAGCCGCCGTCCGTCCGGCGCCAGCAGCAGCGGCACATGGTAAAAGGCCGGGGGCCTCAGCCCCAGCAGATGATACAGGTACAGCTGCCGGGGAGTGGAGTCCAGCAGGTCCGCGCCCCGGACCACCTCCGTGACCCCCATGGCGGCGTCATCCACCACCACCGCCAGCTGGTAGGCAAAGAGTCCGTCGGACCGGCGCAGCAGGAAGTCCCCGCAGTCCCGAGCCAAGTTCTCCGTATAGGCCCCCAGATGGCC
>DXIA01000189.1 GCA_019113125.1 Candidatus Pygmaiobacter gallistercoris
ATCAAAACCGACCTTTTTACGGTGCCCTCAACATCCGGAACGGATGTTGTATGTTCTGCCCCAGAATTTTGGATGGAGAAAGTGCGAAGAGCGGCTCCCCCAAGCCTTGGTGGCTTGGGGGGCCGCTCTGAGTGCTTTCTACGCCAAAAGTCTACGGCAGAACTAAACTTCCCGCAGGGAAGTTGCGTTTTCTTATTCTGCCACACCTTGATTTTGCCCTCTTTTTGTTGTCTTTTCCCCCGCGATGTGCTAAATTATCGGTAAATCCTGTAAGACAAAAACGGAGGCAGTATGGAGCGAACGGAACAAACTGTCCCGACCCGCGCCGCCCTCTTTGCGGCGGACTGCGGCGACCGGGATCTCGAGCGCAGTCTCTCTGAGCTGCGGGCATTGGCCGAGAGCGCCGGGATGGAGGCGGTCTTTGAGATCACCCAGCGGCGGGATGCGCCGGATGCCGGCTGTTACCTCGGCGAGGGCCGGCTCGCCGAGGCGCGGGATCTCTGCGAAAGGCAGGAGATCGAGGTCTGCGTTTTCGACGATGAGCTGACCGGCACCCAGATCAAAAACCTCGAGGACCAGCTGGGGCTGCCGGTGGTCGATCGGACGCTGCTGATCCTCGAAATCTTCGCCGCCCGGGCGACCACCAACGAGGGCAAGCTTCAGACCGAGCTCGCCGCCCTCTCCTACCGGCTGCCCCGGCTGGCCGGGCTGCGGGATGGGCTCTCCCGGCAGGGCGGCGGCGGCACAGGGGGTACCGGCGCCCGCCGCGGGGCCGGTGAGAGCAAGCTCGAGTACGACCGGCGGCATCTGCGCCGGCGGATGGAACTGATCCGGGGCAAGCTCGCCGCGATCGAGCAGCGACGCGCTCAGACCCGCCGCAGCCGGCAGCACAACGCGGTGCCGGTCATCGCGCTGGTCGGCTATACCAACGTCGGCAAATCCAGCCTGCTCAACGCGCTGTGCGGCGCCGAGGTCATCGCGCAGGATCAGCTGTTCGCCACCCTTGACCCCACCGCCCGCAGGGCGGTTCTGCCCAGCGGCCAGCAGGTGATTTTCGTCGACACCGTCGGCTTTGTCAGCCGGCTGCCCCACAGTCTGGTCGATGCCTTCAAGTCGACGCTGGAGGAGGCGAAGTTCGCCGATCTGATCCTGCGGGTCGCCGACGCGAGCGACCCGATGCGGGACGAGCAGCTGCGGGTCACCGGCGAGGTACTGGCCGAGATCGGGGCTGCCGACAAGGAGAGCGCCGTCATCTATAACAAGTGCGACCGGATTCACCTCGCGGCCTACGACGGGCTCTGCGTCTCGGCGAAGACCGGGCAGGGGCTGGACCAGCTGCTGAAACTGGTGGATGAAAAACTCGCTGCGCGGGTGGCGCTGGTCGAGCTGCTGCTGCCCTACGACAAGCTGGCGCTGCTCGGGGCGCTGCGGCAGGGCGGCAGCGTGCAGCGGGAGCAATATCTGCCCGAAGGGGTTCGGGTGCGGGCCCTCGCCGACCGGCGGATGCTGCACCAGCTTGCCCCCTATCTCGTCCGGGACGAAGGGGCATGGAAAGCAGAAGATTAAAAGGAGCTGATCTCGATGGGATATTACCGCCGCTATCTTGTGTATTATTTTCTCGCCGCCTTTGCCGAGGCAGGACTCTGGCTGCTGACCGTCGGCACCATCTACCAGCCGGGCGTCGTCTTTTTGATCGTCGCGTTCTTTGCCACCGCCATCCTCTGCAACCTGCTGGGGGTGCTGCGCTACCGGAAGTCGATCAACCGGGCGCTGCGCGGCGGCGACATCGCGGCTTTTCTCGAGGAGAACCGCCGCCGGATCCGGCGGAGCATCAAGAAAGTTCGCCCCATCCTGCAGCTCAACCAGGTCTGGGCACTGACACTGGCGGGGCGGTTTGACGAGGCAGACAAGCTGTTTTCAGAGATTCGGCCGTCCCAAAAAGGCAGAAAGCGGGATCTGCTCACCGAGCAGCTCACCTTTGCGATGCGGGGGGCGGGGCTTGCGATCTGTCAGGACCGCCTTGCGGATGCCGACGCGCAACTGGAACAGCTGCGCCGGCAGCTGCGCCAGCTCTCCTCCGGAGACACCCTTTTCACCCACTATGAAAAGGCGCTGCAGGACCTGACCGCACAGCGGATGGTGCGCGGGGGCGGCGGAACCGAATACCGCTCCTATTTTGAAAACCAGGCCCAGAGCAGCGAGGACAAGGTGCCGCAGGGCATCGGATCGTTCTATCTCGGCCTTGCGCGGGAGAACGCGGGGGACACTGCCGGCGCGCTGGCGTCCTACCGGACGGCGCAGCAGCTGCTCCCGGACCTCTGGCCCGGCCGTGCAGCCGCCGAGCGGGCGGCGCAGCTGGAGCAGGACTAAAAAACGAAGGGCGGCCGGCATCAAAAGATGCCGGCCGCCCTGTTTTTTTTGCTGTTTTTCAGCGCAGTTCAACGGTATAGCTGAACTTGTACTCCTTCTGCAGCTCCTTCACCTTGTCCTCGTTGTCCTCGATGAAGGTCTCGGTGTAGACCGATTTGCCCTGTTTCTGATAGTCCTTGACGATCTGGTTGAGCTTATCCCAGCACTCCTGGTACCGGGGCTCCTCCTTCTCGTCGAGGTTGATGATAAACTCCCGATGCTTGGGAATCCGTGCTTTCATGGCCGCTACTCCTCACTTTTTTGGGCAGTTTCGCCCGTTTTCTACCGTTTCAGTATAAGCCATCCGGCACGGTTTGGCAAGGGGTCAGTCCTCGAACAGCGCCCGGGCGCTTGATGCCAGTGTGTCCGCCGCCGAGCGATCGGTCAGCAGTGTCTCGCCGCCGAACTCGGCACAGGCGGTTGCGGCATCCTGCGCGGTCAGCCGCAGGGTGAGCTCCTCATACCCCTCGACCTTCTGGCGGATGGTCACCGTGATGATCTCCTCCCCCTGTGCGGCGGTGGTCTCCCCGGTGACGGTCAGCCCGTTGAGCGCGCTGACCAGCGCATCCACCTCGGCGGAGGGCAGTTCCTCGCCGTTCCAGCGGTAGACCGAGACGGTCTGGGTGGTGGTCTCGCCGTTCTCGTCGGTGACCTCCTCGGTGGCGGTCCCCTCAAAGGTGATCGTCCGGGTCTCGCCGTCCACCGTGATCTCGATCTCTTCGATCTGGTCGGGGTCGATGGTGCAGACGGCGGAGGGCCGCAGGCTGGACCAGGCCGCATACCGCAGTGCGTCGGCGGTGTCGGTGCTGATCAGATAAACCATCCGGGAATCCCCGAGCCGGGCATAGGTGGCGGTGTCGGTGTCCTTGCCCAGCAGCAGGGTGAAGGTCTTGGACTCGCCCTCCTCCTCGGCGTCCTCGTCGTCGGCATCCTGATAGGTCAGCTGCACCCGGGTGGCGCTGGCATCGTCGAGGCCGTACTCAACAAGCTCGTCATCCTCCGCCTTGTAGTCGGTGCACTGCATCCAGCTCAGACCGGTCAGGCTGCCGGTGAGGGTCTCGGCCTCGGTGGTGTCGACCGCCCGCAGCGTGTCCCCGCTCTGCAGAAACCAGTGGAACTCGGTCGGGTTGTAGGTGTGGCCGGTGCTGTCCTCGAGATACTCCAGCGCGAGCGCGCCGCTGCCACTCTCCACCGTCAGGCTGTCAATCTGGCCGAAGGGCGGGATCTCCTCCATCTGGACCAGATCGTACAGGTCGTAGGCAAAGGCGTCGGTCAGGCTGGTGCCGACGAGATAGACCTTGCCCTCCTGCGCACTGCAGCTGAGATAGTACTCGCCGGTCATCTCATTCTCGTTGCCGATCGAAAAGGTCGTCTGCCCGCCATCCGATCCGGTGGCGGTGATGGTCATCCCCGGCTCCTCGAGACCGTAGTCTGAAAGGTCGGAGGGCGCATCGATCTCGACACTGGCGCTCACCTCTTGCAGCGCGGTGAGCATCGCCTCGGGATAACTCTGGTCGACCGGGAAATCACTGTCCGAGGCATAGCTCCAGTCCTCATCGGCCGAGCCGCGCACCAGCTCGAGGGTGCCGTCGTCGGCGTTGGTCCAGCTCAGCGAGACCAGGTCGTCGGCGGTGAGGGCGGCAACGGTGACCGGCTCACTCTCCTCCGGGTCGGCGGTCAGGGTGGCAACCGAGGCATAGAGTCCCAGCAGAATCGCCAGCGCCGCACAGAGTGCAATCAGTTTTTTTCCGCGTCGTTTCATCTCATCTCCTCCTTCTCTGAATCAGGATCATCGCGCCGAGAGCGATTACCGCCAGCGGCACCACCCCGATGAGCAGAATGCTCAGGAAGGATGCCGACGCGGTCGAGACGGTCAGATAGCTCGACGAGAGGGTCTTGGGCCGGATCGAGATCGCGCTCTCCTGTCCACTCAGCCACTCCATCGCGTTGAGGAAGAGGTCATAGTTCGCACCGGCCACCATCTCGTCGGTGGACTCCTCAAAGGTCGCCGAGCTGGCAAACCAGACCAGCTGAGCGGTGTCGCTGTACAGGGTCTCCCCCTCCTCCGCCGTCACCGGCTCCTCGACCGCGACCGCGAGGTTGAAGGGGCCGTCGATGTCCCCGTCCTCTTTGTCATAGGTGGTGATGTTGTAACCGTCCGGCTTGGAGTAGGAATCCTCCGAGCTGGTCAGCAGCGGGGTGACGGTGAGGGTGTCCCGCAGTTCATCCGAGATCGCAATGCCCTGAGTCACCGGGGTCAGGATATAGTAGTTGCCCGACGCGATGGGACTGGTGATCTCGTGGGAGGAATCGATCTCGGGCAGCAGATAGTAGTTATAGCCCTGCATGTGGCGGCTCGAGTCCCCCTCCAGCACGATGCCGTCGACCAGTGAGAGGCCGTAGGAGGCGGTGAGGGTGTCGAGGTTTGGGGTGTCCTCCTCGAGGTAGTCGGTGACCAGCATCAGCCGGCCGCCGGCGGCGAGGTAATCGGTCAGGATGGTCAACTCATTCTCACTCAGATCACTCTGGGGCGAATAGAGCAGCACCGCGTCGGCGTCCTCCGGGATCGCCCCCTCGGTGAGCAGCGAGAGATCCTCGAGCAGCAGATTGTCCCCCTCGATCGCCTCGGTCAGCGAGGAGGGCAGGCTGCTCTCCCCGTGGCCGGTCAGATTGTAGACGACCGGCAGATCGCTGTTTGTGACATAGTCGATCGCGCTGGTCAGCTCACTCTCGCCGGCAAAGCTTGTGTCCGCCGTGCCGGTGGTGTAGTAGTTCGAGTAATCGGTCTGGTAGATGTCGTAGTAGCTGATATACCGGCTGCGATCCCCGCAGACGACGATCAGGCTGTTGTTGTAGATCGAGGAGCTGGTATACTGCTGGGCGAAGGTGGGATAGACCACCGGGTCCTTCCTGACCACCTCGAGCTGGTTGGACAGATCCTGGTACCGCTCGAGCAGCTGCTCGACGGTGCCGTCCTCATATCCCTCCTGCACCAACCAGTAGACGGTCACCGTCTC
The DNA here is from genome assembly GCA_019113125.1 of Candidatus Pygmaiobacter gallistercoris. GTDB lineage: Bacteria > Bacillota > Clostridia > Oscillospirales > Ruminococcaceae > Pygmaiobacter > Pygmaiobacter gallistercoris. The sequence goes on from DXIA01000189.1 coordinate 5,427, forward strand.
GTCCTCCGGCAGCGCGGCCACCAGCTGCTGGGTCTGGGTCGAGAGGCTGTAGAGCGCATCGCTGGTCAGATCGATGTTGGTCCAGCTGGTCGGCAGCGCCCCGGCGACCAGGTTGATCGCCACCGCGATCGCGATCAGGATCGCCGCCGCCGCGAGGCTGTACCCACCGGCGCGGAAAGACCGGCTGGAGAAGGAGGCGATGATCTTTTTGAAATCGGGCTTTTTAAACTTGATTCTCTTCATCTCAGCTCCACCTCCGTTTCTCCATCGTCTGCACCGTCAGGAACAGCGAGACACCGATCACCGACAGAAAATAGAGAACGGCGGTCAGATCGAATACCCCGTCGATAAAGGTGTAAAACCGCTCAAAGACCGAAAGGCTGCTCATCACCCGGTCAAACAAACCGGCATAACTGTCGGAGGCGAAGATCCAACCGACGATCAGCGCGCCGCAGCCGGCCACTGCGACCAGTACCGCGGCGGCGGTGTTCTTGGTGAAAAGTTTTACCAGTCCTGCGACGATCAACACCGCGATCATCAGCGCCGCGAGGGAGGCCAGCGCGGTGTCGGCGACGAAGGAGGACAGATCGTTCATGAAGTAGAGCAGCATCATCACGACAAAGCAGAGCCCTGCCGCGACCGCCTGATTCTCGGTCATCGCGCTGACCAGCAGCCCGATCGCCGAGAGGGCCGCCGACAGCAGGAAAAAGCCGATCAGCGCACCGTAGGCGGTGGCAAAGGTGACGGTGCCGAAGGCTGAGAGCAGCAGCGGATAGACCGCCATGATCAGGCAGGGCACCGCCACCACCGTCAGGATCGCGAGATACTTGCCCAGCACCACCCTTGTCATCCCGATCGGCAGCGAGTAGAGCAGCTGGTCGGTGTGCTGGCGCCGCTCCTCGGCGATCGCCCGCATGGTCAGGATGGGGATCGCGATGAGAAAGATGATCGACATGCTCTGCAGCACATACTCAAAGTTCGGGTAGCCGCCGTTGAGGTTGTAGAGCATGGTATAAAGACCCGCAAACACCAGCAGAAAGGCGATGAAGACATAGTTCGCCATCCCGGTGAAACCGGCCCGCAGTTCCCGTTTGTAGATCGCGGTCATGACGGCATCCCCTCCTCTCCCGGCTGATCGGTGCTGGTCAGCTCGATAAAGACCTCCTCAAGGCTGGCGCGGTGCATCCCCATGCCGAGAATCGGCATCCGGGCGTCGGCACAGGCGAAGAAGACCCCCTCGCTCGGATCCTGCGCCGAGGTGGTCTCAAGCTCAAGCTGCAGCAGACCGCCCTGTTTGTGCCCGGCAACCTTGACCGCGCCGACCCCCGGCACCCCGGAGAGGATCTTTTTGGCTCGCTGTTCGTCGGCGCGCACCGTCAACTCCAGTGTGCCGCCGCCGGCAAAGAGCCGCTCGAGGTTCTCCGGGGTGTCGCTCGCAACCAGTTGGCCCTTTGCGATGATGATGATCTGGTCACAGACCGCCCGCACCTCGGAGAGGATGTGGCTGCTGAGAATCACGGTATGGCTGTCCCCCAGCGCGCGGATCAAGTCCCGGATCTCGATGATCTGCTGAGGATCCAATCCGACGGTCGGCTCGTCTAGGATGATGACCTCGGGGCTGCCGAGCAGCGCCTGAGCGATGCCCACCCGCTGCCGGTAGCCCTTTGAGAGGTCGCGGATCAGCCGGTTTGCCACCGTGTCGATCCGGGTGGTCCGCATTGCCTTTTCGATCTGGCCCACCCGCTCGCCGCGCTGTACTCCCTTGGCCTGCGCGACAAAATCGAGGTATTCGGCAGGGGTCATCTCGGGGTAGAGCGGCGGCAGCTCGGGCAGATAGCCGATCAGCGCCTTTGCCTGTGCCGGTTCCTCAAAGATGTCGTGCCCGTCGATCCGCACGGTGCCGCTGGTCGCCGCGAGGCAGCCGGTCATGATATTCATTGTGGTGGATTTTCCCGCCCCATTTGGGCCGAGCAGCCCGTAGATCCGGCCGGGTTCCACCTGCAGCGTCAGATCCCGCACTGCGGTGTGCGGACCATAGCATTTGGTGAGATGGTCGATTTCGATCAAATCCTTTTCCCTCCTTGAAACGATTCTGCGCCGCTGTCAGCGCCGTCGTTTCTCATTTTAGGAAGGTTCCCCAAAACCGACCTTAAGAATTTTTTCTTCATTTGAGGTTTCCACACAGAGTTCTCATTTCTCTCAAAAAGTTTTCACCGTTTTCCCAATTCTTTTGCAAATCCGGCATTTAAACTTGAAACCAGCATCAAAATTTGGGAGTGATTGGATATGAAAATCCTGGTTGCCGACCGTCAGGACAACGGTCTTCCACTCGCGGCGCTGCTGCGCCGTCAGCGCTATACCCCGGAGCTTGCGCCAACCGGCAGAGAGGCGCTGGACTGGGCGCTCGCCGGCGGCTACAGCTGCATGATTCTCGCGGAGGATCCCGGCGGGATGGCAGGGCTCGATCTGCTGAAACTTCTGCGGCAGAAGAAGAGCGATCTGCCGGTGCTGCTGCTGACCGATCTGCCGGATGCCCGCAGCCGGGTGCGCGGGTTTGACGCCGGGGCGGACGACTGCATCAGCCGCCCCTTCTTCTCCCCCGAGCTGCTCGCCCGGGTGCGGGCGCTGACCCGCCGCGGGGCGCTGCTCGAGCCGGATCTCGTGACGGCCGGGGATCTGGTTCTCGACCGGCGCACCTTCCGGCTGAGCTGCGGTGAGAAGTCGATTCGGCTGGGCAACCGGGAATTTCAGCTCATCGAGCTGCTGATGCGCCGGCAGGGCCAGCTGCTGACCACCGAGCGGCTGATGGATGAGATCTGGGGCTTTGAGAGCGGTGCCGGGCTGAGCGTGGTCTGGACCAACATCGCCTATCTGCGCCGCAAGCTGACACAGCTCGGCTCCTCGGCCCAGATTCTGCTGCGCCGGGGCCAGGGATATCTGCTTTTGCTCCCCACCGGGGAATGACAAAAAAAGAGGCGGAGCAGATCGCTCCACCTCTCATTGTGTCTTATCAGTCCTGCATCCGGCCCCACAGGCGGTCGGCTGCCCGCACCAGCTCGTTGAGTTCCCGCTTGGGCAGCTTTTGGCCGCTCGCGGAGATCCCCTGCAGCAGGCTGATCACCTGTTCCAGTGCGCTGTTTGTGTGCGGGCGCTTTTTCGGGGTGCGCTGCTGCGCGAGGGTGACCTCGGCGGTCTCCTCGAGCGCCGGGGCAGGCGCAAGGCCGATCTCCTCGGCCAGCAGATCCACCGACTCCCCCCGCGCCGGGACAAAGGCCGGCTGCCCCTTCGTCTCGGTGAGGTAGGCGGCAAAGGATTCGGCGGCCGCCGGCTCGCCGTGGACGACAAAGACCGCCTTCGGTTTCTCCCGAAATCCGCCCAGCCAGCGCAGCAGCCCGTTGCGGTCGGCATGGGCGGACAGTCCGTCGATGTTTTCCACCGCGGCGTTGACCGCGATCTCGCTGCCGAGGATCCGCACCTCCTTTTCCCCCTCCAGCAGCCGGCGTCCGAGGGTGCCCTCGGCCTGATAGCCGACCAACACCACCGCGTTCTTGTCGCTCCAGAGGTTGTATTTCAGGTGATGGCGCACCCGGCCGGCATCGCACATGCCCGAGGCTGAGATGATGATACAGCTGCCCTTGTAGCCGTTGATGCTCTTGGAGTCGTCCGACGAGATCGAGAGCTGCAGCTGGGGGAAGTTGAGGATCTCTTTGCCCTGCTGCAGGACCTCCATCGCCTCCTTATCATAATAGTAGCCGCTCTCGAACTTGTTGAAGATGGTGGTCGCCTCGATGGCAAGCGGCGAGTCGAGAAAGACCGGGCACCGCTCATACCCCGCAAACGCCCCCTCGGCGTACAGCTCCCGCAGATAGTAGAGCAGCTCCTGGGTGCGCCCGACCGCAAAGGCCGGGATCACCACCTTGCCCCCCTTGGCAAAGGTGCTGCGCACCACCCGCGCCAACTGATCCTTGACATCCCCCGCCACCGGATGGATCCGGTTGCCGTAGGTCGACTCGATCAGCAGGTAATCCGCCTGCCGCACAAACTGCGGGTCCTTGAGAATCGGCTGGTCAAGGTTGCCGACATCCCCCGAGAAGACCACCGTCTTGGTCGTCTCCCCCTCGGTGGCCCAGACCTCCACCATCGCCGAGCCGAGGATGTGCCCCGCGTCGGTGAACCGAATGGTGAAGTTGTCGCACAGTCGCAGCTTTGCCCCGTAGTCGAGCGGGCGGAAGAGCGCCGCCGCTGCCGCGGCGTCCTGCGCGTTGTAGAGGGGTTCCACCGGCGGCAGGTTCTGCCGCTCCCGTTTCTTGTTCTCCCACTCGGTGTCCATCTTTTGGATGTGGGCGCTGTCCGCCATCAGAATTGCGGCCAGTTCAGCGGTCGCGCGGGTGGCGTAGATCGGACCGGAAAATCCCTGTCGCACCAGCAGCGGCAGATGACCGGTGTGGTCGATATGGGCGTGGGTCGCCACCACAAAGTCGATCTCGCCCGCCGCGCAGGGCAGCTGCTGCTCGGTGTCGGCATCCCTGCCCTGAAACATTCCGAAATCCACCAATAGCCGTTTTCCGCCCGCCTCGAGCAGAAACGCCGAACCGGTCACGGTGCGTGCCGCACCCAGAAAGCTCAGTTTCATGCAAACAGCCTCCCTTGTCGGATCTATTAGGTTCTACCCTCATTTTAGGTCATCTGCGCCGGTACCGCAAGAGATTTGGCTGCTTTTGATCCTGCTGCAGTGTTTTTTGCAAAAAAGCTTGACAACCGAAGAAAGAATTGGTATTATATTAAAGCGTTCTGAAATATCAGGTACGCGGCCGGACAACGGCTACAGGATTTGCTGGTGTAGCTCAGTTGGTAGAGCAGCTGATTTGTAATCAGCAGGTCGGGGGTTCAAGTCCGTCCACCAGCTCCACCAGTTTTCAAAACTGAATATGGGAGTGTTCCCGAGCGGCCAAAGGGGGCAGACTGTAAATCTGTTGCTTTTCAGCTACGGTGGTTCGAATCCACCCGCTCCCACCAAGCAGAGCAGATATCTCGATATCTGCTCTGTTTTTTTGTGTTTTTTCCTTTTCCGCTGTTAGCAGTTTGTCCCACCACCCTTGCAACGGCTGGTGCGACCTGCCGCAGTTGACCGCGAGCCAAAGCAGCGTCTCCCTGAAGGTCAACGAGGCGGTGATCCTGGTCTCCCCGCGCAACCCCTATGAGCTCTTCGTGGTAGAACGCCGGGAAAAAGGGAATACCGGCGACCCCGATTCCCTCGACGCGGCCATCGGCGGCAGCGGTCTGATCGTCTACCGGGTGGATACCACGGTGGAGGGACTGAGCAACTATTT
>DXIA01000190.1 GCA_019113125.1 Candidatus Pygmaiobacter gallistercoris
CGTTTTTCCTTGCACCCGCATCAAAATCGACCTTTTTACGGTGCCTCGCAGTTCTGCCCCAGAATTTTGGATGGAGAAAGTGCAAAGAGCGGCCCCTCAAGCCTTGGTGGCTTGGGGGGCCGCTCTGAGTGCTTTCTACGCCAAAAGTCTACGGCAGAACCGTTGTTTTCTTATCCTGCCACACCTTTAGCCTGTGCGGTTTTGCTTTTTCAGGAATTGGAACCGGTGTTCTTTCTCCGGGACTGCCGCTCGAGAAATTCATGCAGCTCGCCCCGTTCCTCCAGACAGCGCAGATCTGCGATCATGTCGTCGTAGTACCGCCGAAGATCCGCAAGGGTCATGCTGAACCGGAAAGAATCATCCTCAAAAAAGGCCCGGTCGTTTTCACGGTAAACAGCCATCCGCTGCTCCGCCTGCGCCTGATCGGCGGGCTGCACAAAGATGCTGGTCATCCGCCGCAGATCCGGACGATGCGGGGTGATGCGGCGGGCGTGTTCGAGATAATGCAGCCACATGCCCCAGTCCTCGTGGGCATCCAGGTGTTCAATCAGCCCGCCGTACTGCGCAAAAAGGCTGCGGCGGAACAGCACGGTTTGGATCGGAATCCGGCAGTTCTGACACATCGTAAAGCGATCGATCCGGTCGAACACCATCGGCTCCAGCCGGGTGATGGCCCCGTCCTTGGTGACGAACATCGCCATCGCGCTGCCGAGGACGAGATCCGCCTCGGGATGCGCGCAGAGCAGCCCGGCCATCAGCTCGAGATGATCGGGGTAGAAGAAATCGTCATCATCGAGAAAGTTACAGAAGATCCCCTTTGCGGCCGCAAGCCCTCTGTTGCCGTTGGCCGCCCGGCCATGCCGTGCGCCGTCGTTCAGATAGCGGATCGGCAGATCGGAAAACTCCTGTTCGATCATCGCCTGCGCGGTGGGGGCACCGTCCTCGGTCACGATCAGCTCAAAATTCGGATAGGTCTGATGCCGCAGACTCTGCAACGTGCGGCGCAGTGTTTCCGGCCGCCCACAGGTTCGCAGAATGACCGAGATCAGCGGAGGATCTTTTGGAAGGGGAAGATACGCAGCAAGACCCCGGTCGGCGGAAAATCCGCCCTCAAACCGGGCGGTGTGGGCTGCAAATTCCTCTCGATGGGAAAAACGCCAGAACAAAAACGGCCAAAGCTGCAGAAAATGGCGCAGGTAATTTTTGACCAGCACCCGCCGTACCCCGTCAAAATGCATCGGATGCCGCACCGCACCCAGATACATCAGATGACCCTGCCAGATGGTGCGCAGATTGCCGAATTTGTACCGCAGCAGCAGGTTGCCGAGAAAGCTGCCGGCATATTCGCCGAGCTTGGGCTGGCCGTGTTCGTAGGAATAGTGGGTGACGACGGCGTGGGGCAGGTAATAGAGCGGATAGCCGGCCGCGCGGATCCGCCAGGAGAGATCGACATCCTCACAGTACATAAATAAATGCTCGTCAAATCCACCGATCTGCGCGAAAACCGATCTGCGCACCACCAGTGCTGCGCCGCTGGCCCAGCTGGTCTCCATCGTTACCGGGTCGATGTGATGGCCGGTCTCCCAGGGCAGCTGGCGGCACTCAAACCCTCCCGCCTTGGGGTGGGCGGCCTCTCCCTCGTCGATGCGGGAGAAGAGCGCGGGATCAATTTCGGTATCAAGGTTCAAAAACAGCAGCAGCGGCGCATCCCCGGCCGCCGCGCCGCGATTGCAGCCGGTGCCGAATCCGAGGTTTTTGCCGTTGCGCAGCAGGGTGATCGCCCCAAATCCGGGGTTGTGCTCGACCAGATCATCCAGCTGGTCCAGCGTCCCGTCGGTCGAGCCGTTGTCCGAAAAGATCAGATGCAGCCGGCCGAGATCGTATGCGGCGGCGGCCAGCGCAGACACACAGCCGGACAGCCATTTTGTGCTGTTGTAGGTCACCATCACGATATCATAGCGCAAGAAAAGACCTCCTCCGTTCGGCAGACCGCAGCCGGATCATTCCATGTAGTCGGTCACCTGGATCGGCCGCCCGCCGCGGGTGTAAACCCGGGGGACCCGCCGGCCGATGTCACAGATGATCTCATAGTTGACGGTGCCGCATTTGTCGGCGATATCATCCACCGTGTCGGCGGCGCCGCCGCCGAAGATGGTCGCCACATCCCCCTGCCGCAGCTGGGGAACGGCGCTCGCATCGACGATGATCTGGTCCATGCAGACCCGGCCGATCACCGGGGCGGGGCAGCCGTGAATCGAGACGATGCCCCGGTTGGACAGCGCCCGCTGATAGCCGTCGGCGTAGCCGACCGACAGGGTCGCCACCCGCATGTCCCGCGGCGCGGTGAACAGACGGCCGTAGCTGATATCGTCCCCCTTGCGGATCTCCTTGACCAGGGTCACCACCGCCTTGAGCTCCAGCGCACCGGCCAGCTCTTCACAGCGGATGTCGGCGCTCGGGCGATATCCATAGAGGATGATGCCGGGACGCACCATATCCAGCTGGTATTCGGGATAGGCGAGGGTTGCCGCCGAGTTGCAGCAGTGTACCGTCGCAAAACGAATCCCCTTTTCCGCCAGGCGGTCGACGGCGGTGCGGAACAGTTCATATTGGTGCCGGGTATAGGCGACGTCCTCCGGCGCGGTGGAATCCGCCACCGCAAAATGGGTGAAAACGCCGGTGTGACACAGTCCCGGCAGTGCGGTCGCCTCCACGATCTCGGCAAGCGCGCTCTCCATGTTGTCCCGGACCGCAAAGCCAATTCGGCCCATGCCGGTGTCCAGCTTGATGTGGACCCGCACACTGACCCCGGCGGCAGTCGCGGCGGCCGACAGTTGGCGCGCGTACTCCAGCGAGTAAACGCTCTGGGTGATCGCGTTGCGGGCCAGCAGTTCAGCCTTCTGCGGGCTGGTGTACCCCAGCACCAGGATCGGTCGGGTCACCCCGGCGCGGCGCAGACGCAGCGCCTCGACAAAGCCGGAGACGGCGAACCGGTCGGCGCCGGCAGCCTCCAGCGTGGATGCGATTACGGCGTCTCCGTGGCCATAGGCGTCCGCCTTGACGACGGCCATGATCTTGCTGTTCGGCGCGTGGCGGCGGATCACCGCGAGATTCTGCTCAATCCGGTCCAGGTCGATCTCGGCCCAGCACCGTTTTTCAAACTCCATCATCGAAAAAGCCTCTTTTCGGTAGCTTGCTGTTGGTCTGCTCTCAAGTATAACATAAAGCGGCGGCAAAGAAAATAAAAAATGGCGGGCAGCGGATAAATTCACCCCTTCACCACAAGATCCCGATTCGCTATAATAAAAAGGAAAAGATATGAGAAAAATGGGAGGATACGGGATGACCGAACTGATTGTGCTGGATTTTGAGACGACCGGCCTGGATCCGGCGACCGACGAGGTGCTGCAGGTTTCGATGGTGGATCAGGACGGCGCAGTCCTGATGAATGCGTATTGCCGGCCGGAGCACCATCAGGACTGGGCGGCGGCGCGAAAGGTCAATGGGATCACCCGGGAGATGGTGGCGGACAAGCCCTCTTTCCGGGAGCAGCTGCCCGAGGTGGTGCAGCTGCTCGCCGCGGCGGGAAAGGTGATCGCCTATAATGTCGAGTTTGAGCGGGGATTTCTCGCTGCCTATGGCGTTGCGGTGGATCAGCTGCGCTGGGGTGAGGATCCGATGCAGCTCTTTGCCGAGCGGCTGGGCGGTCAGCGCCGCAGCCTTTCGGTGGCGGCCGGGTTCTTCGGCATCACATTCTCGGCGCATGATGCACTCGAAGATGTAAAGGCCACCCTGAAACTCTACAGAGAATTGACCGCCGGCCCTCTGCTGACACGCCAGATGGAGCGCGGCGTCCCGATGCAGGTTTCCGGCTGCCGCGCTTTTGAAAACGAAGGGGATTGGCTGAGATTTCTGAAACTGCTGGGGCTCTGCCCGATGTCGGCAAAAACCCCAAAACAGCTGGTGTACAGCGGACTCTATGCAGATGCCCCGCTGCCCTGCAAGGTGATCGGATACGAATATCCGCCCCTGTCTGAGACGAGTGCGGTGCTGCTGATCGAGGCGGGGGGCAGACAGCTGCGGATCTGTGAGGGGTATCTGCGGGAGATGCAGGGCGGTTCCGCCGCCCGGACCGAGCGGAAGAGCAGCCCGGTATCAAAACCGGCGGCGGAGAAGAAGAGCAGCCGATTCAGCGCGTTCGCCGCAAAGCGGACCGATCCCAAAGCGTTGATCCCGAATCCAAACGCGGATCCAGCCAATCCGCTGTTCGGCAAAAACGTGGTATTCACCGGAGATCTCTCGATCCCTCGGGGACAGGCGGCTGCGGCTGCCGCGCAGCTCGGGGCGGTGGTCAAGAGCGGCGTGTCGAAAAAGACGGATTTCCTCATAGTCGGCCGGCAGGAAACGGCGCTTGTCGGCGCAGAGGGACACAGCAGCAAGGAGCTCAAAGCGCAGCAGCTGAACGCGTCCGGAGCCGCACAGATCACCCTTTTGAATGAGGCGGAGTATCTCGAACTGATTGCAGAATGGGACGGTGAAAAACGCAAAAATAGCAAGTGAGGCAGAAATAGAAAACAGAAGAAAAACGAAGAAAATAAGAGATAAAAAATTGTAAATTAAAATAATCGGAAAATCTTATTGACAACCCTTTCCGGGGCTGATATAATATCATCTGCAGCCCTTTGAAAGGGTATTCTTCTGCCCGTTTGTGTGGGCAGTTTTGATTTTTCTTGAAGATCATACGGGAGG
>DXIA01000191.1 GCA_019113125.1 Candidatus Pygmaiobacter gallistercoris
CATGACCCCGACCGCTCAGCTCCATGCGATCATGCCGGTGGTGAGTGAGCTGCAGGAACACTGCGACAAGATTGTCAACAAGCTTTTCTCCCACCTGAAGGAATACGGCTATGAGAAGGTTGACTTTTCCAAGCTCACCAAAGAGGAGGAGCGGTTCTGGAAGAAGTATTTCCTCTCTGAGCTCTTTCCGGTTCTCTCGCCGCAGATCATCGACCGCCGTCATCCGTTCCCGTTTTTGCGGAATATGGAGACCTATGTCGGGGCAAAGGTGAAGGATAAGGGGGACGACTCCGAATCCTTCGGCATTCTGCCGATCAGCAGTCAGTTTGAGCGGCTGATCTTTGTCCGGATGGGAGAGGTGACCAAGGTCGCGCTGGTCGAGGAGCTGGTGCGCCGCTTTGCGCATCTCGCCTTTGGACGGTATGCGGTGACCGAGAGCTGCATCTTCCGGGTGACCCGCAACGCCGACATCAATCTGCAGGAGGCAATGCAGGATCAGGACCTCGACTACCGCGAGGTGATGAGCGAGCTGCTCAAAAAGCGGCGCAAGCTGGCTGCGGTCCGTCTGCAGATCACCCCAAAGGCGTCGGATGAGATTGTCGATTTTCTCTGCCATAAACTGATGCTCAGCCGCAAGCAGTGTTTCATGCAGTCGGCGCCGCTGGCGATGAATTTTGTGCGGCCCCTGACCTCTCGCCTTTCCTCCGAGGGGCTGTCCCAGCTGTTCTATCCGCCGGTGCGGCCGATGCTGCCGCCCGCAGACTTCAGTCTGACCAAGGCGGTGAACAAGCGGGATGTGCTGATCTCCTATCCCTACCAGAGCATCCGGCCCTTTATCAATATGCTCAATGAGGCGGCGGACGACCCGACGGTCATCTCGATCAAGATGACCCTTTACCGGATGGCAAGCGACTCCAAGATCGTCGAGGCGCTGATCAACGCCGCAGAGAAGGGCAAGGAGGTCGTCACCATCGTCGAGCTGCGCGCCCGGTTTGATGAGCAGAACAACATCGACTGGTCCAAGCAGCTCGAGGATGCGGGCTGTACCGTGATCTACGGATTCGAGGATTACAAGGTGCATTCCAAGCTGACCCTGATCACCCGCAAGGTGGGCGGGGAGTACCGCTACATCTCCCAGATCGGCACCGGCAACTACAACGAGAAGACGGCCGAGCTCTACACCGATCTGTGCTTTGTCAGTGCGGATCAGGCGCTCGGCGAAGAGGTCGCCGAGGTCTTCAATGATCTCGCGGTGGAGAAGAGAACCACCGAGACCCGCCGCTTGCTGGTCGCACCGCTGCGGTTCAAATCGGTGCTGCTCGAGGAGATTCAGAAACAGATCGACGCAAAGCGGGCGGGCAAGGACGCCGAGATCGAGCTCAAGTGCAATTCGATCAGTGACCGGGAGATCATCCTCAAGCTCTCGGAGGCGAGCTGCGCCGGTGTGCCGGTGAAGATGGTCGTGCGCGGCATCTGCTGTTTTAAGGCCGGCGTGCCGGGCGAGACCGAGAACATCGAGGTGCGCAGCATTGTCGGGCGGTATCTCGAACACAGCCGGATCTATATCTTCGGCACCGGCGAGGACCGCAGGGTCTATATCGCATCGGGTGACTTTTTGACCCGCAACACCGAGCGCCGGGTGGAGATCGGGGTGCGGATCGATGATCCCGCGATCAAGAATACCCTGATCAACATGATGAGTTACCAGCTGCGGGACAATGTCAACGCGCGCCGGATGTGCCCCGACGGCACCTATGTCAAGGTCAAGCGGGAGGAGAATGAGGCGGTCGTCGACAGCCAGATGGAGATGTACAACTTCTTCGCCAACAGCTGGGCTGAGATCTATGCCAGCTATGCGGTTGGAGAGGGCAAAGAACACCCCGCCAAAGTGGAGAAGAAAAAGGCTGAGGTGCGCCGTATCCGCAGACCGTCGCTGCTGCGCCGGCTGCGGGAGCGCTGGGTCAAGCGGTAAACGTTGGGGCGAAAAGCAGGAGCTTTTCGCCCTTTTTTGTGCCGAAACGGCAGAGCGCCGGGCAAGGAACGGTGGATTTTTGTCGTTTCTCACCATTTACTATTGGAAAAAATTGTGCTACTTTAAAAAAAACAGAGAGAGGGGAAGTTTGTATGGAAATCAGAGCACTTGCACACGAGATGATGCCGGAGATTATCGAGTTCCGGCGGGATCTTCATCGCCACCCGGAGGCCAGCCTGCAGGAGGTGCGCACCACCAACCGGATCGCGGAGGAGCTGGATAAACTCGGGGTCAGCTATCGCCGGCTCGAGCCGACCGGCATTGTTGCCGAGGTGAAGGGTGCAAAGCCGGGCAAGACGGTCGCGCTGCGGGGTGATATCGATGCGCTGAGCATCACCGAGAAAACCGGTCTGCCGTTTGCCAGCGAGTGCGACGGTCTGATGCACGCCTGCGGCCATGACACCCATGCGGCGATGCTGCTGGGCGCGGTCAAGCTGATCAACAGCATCCGGGATAGCTTTGCCGGCACCGTCCGGTTCATCTTCCAGCCGGCCGAGGAGATCGGTGAGGGCGCCAAGCTCGCAATCAAGCAGGGCGCGCTCGAAGGGGTCGAGGGGATCTTCGGCATGCACATCGCCGCGCAGGAGCCGGTCGGGCTGGTATCCGGCAAGGCGGGCCCCAGCGCCGCCGCGACCGATCAGTTCAAGATCACCATCAAGGGCAAGGCCTGCCACGGCGCGATGCCGAACACCGGCGTCGACGCGGTGGTCGCGGGCAGTGCGCTGGTGATGAATCTGCAGACGATGGTCAGCCGCGAGTTCTCGCCGGTTGATCCGCTGGTCGTCACGGTCGGCAGTTTCCACTCCGGCACCCGCTGGAACATTGTCTCCGGCGAGGCGGTGCTGGAGGGCACCATCCGCAGTTTCAGCCGCGAGGTGCACAATGCGCTGCCCGAGACGATTACCCGGATCGCACAGGAGACCGCCGCGACCTTCCGCGCCGAGGCCGAGGTCGAGTACCACTGCATCACCGAGGTGCTCATCAGCGATCCCGAGATGACCGATCTCGCCTTTGTCGCCGCGAACAAGGTCTGTGACCCCGCGATGGTCAAGCGGTCCGAGCGGCTGCAGATGGGCGGCGAGGACTTTGCCGAGTACACCGCCCACGCAAAGGCCGCTTTCATGACCCTCGGTGCCGGCGGCGAGGCGCCGCAGCACAGCGACCACTTCGTGATCGATGAGAGCGCGATGGAGGTCGGCATCGCCGTCTATTCCCAGATGGCGCTCGAGATGCTCGCAAAATAACAGGATTTTCGCAGAGCCGGACCGGATCTTCTGGTCCGGCTTTGTTGCGTATCGGCGGCGAATTGTTTATAATGGTTTTTGAAATCTGCGGCCTGCACCGCGTGCCGGGCCGGAAGGGAGATGCGAGGAACTTTGTATCCGATACTCAAAAAACAGCAGCTGAACGAGACGACAACCCTCTTCAGACTGTATGCCCCGAAGATCGCGGCCAAGGCGCTGCCTGGCCAGTTCGTGATTGTTCGCACCGGTGAACTGGGGGAGAGAATTCCGCTCACCATCGAGGACTATGACCGCGATGCCGGCACCATCCAGATCGTGTTTCAGAAGGTCGGCGCCGGCACCATGCTGCTCGGCGCATTGAACGAAGGGGATTCGGTGACCGACGTCACCGGTCCGCTCGGGGTGCCCACCCATCTCGACGGTTACCGCAAGGTTGCGGTGGTCGGCGGCGGCGTGGGCTGCGCGATCGCCTATCCCCAGGCGAAATACCTGCACGCGCAGGGCACGCCGGTGGATCTGATTGCCGGGTTCCGCAACAAGGAACTCATCATCCTCGAGGAGGAGATGAAAAAAGCCAGTGACCGGTTGTTCCTCGCCACCGACGACGGCAGCAACGGCTGCAAGGGCTTTGTCACCGATCTGCTGCGCGAGCAGATCGAGGCGGGCGCCGGCTACGACCGGGTGATCGCGATCGGCCCGGTGCCGATGATGCGGGCGGTCAGCAATCTGACCAAAGAATATGATATTCCGACCACCGTCAGTCTCAACCCGATCATGATCGACGGGACCGGAATGTGCGGCGGCTGCCGGGTGACGGTCGGCGGCAAAGTAAAATTTGCCTGTGTCGACGGGCCGGACTTCGACGGCCATGAAGTGGATTTTGATGAGCTGATGAAACGCAACGGCAGCTATCGCGCCGAGGAAGCGGAGAAGAAGGACCATGTCTGCCGTCTTTTGGGGGTGAAATAATGGCAAATCTGACCATTGAGCGGCAGGAGATGCCGGTGCAGCCGCCGGAGCAGCGGCGCAATAATTTTGACGAGGTCGCGCTCGGCTACACCCTCGAGCAGGCACAGCTTGAGGCGGAGCGCTGCCTGAACTGCAAGAACAAACCCTGTGTTTCGGGTTGTCCGGTCAATGTTGAAATCCCGGATTTTATCGCCCGGCTGCGGGAGGGTGACCTTGCAGGCGCATTTGACTCGATCTCCCGCAGTTCTGCGCTGCCCGCCGTCTGCGGCCGGGTCTGTCCGCAGGAGAGCCAGTGTGAGAAAAACTGCGTGCGGGGCATCAAGAGCCAGCCGGTCGCGATCGGGCGGCTGGAGCGGTTCGTTGCCGACTGGCACAATGCACAGCCCCGCCGACCGGCAGTGCACCCGGCTGCGAGCGGGCACCGGGTCGCGGTGATCGGGGCCGGCCCTGCGGGCCTGACCTGCGCGGGGGATCTCGCCCGCAAGGGCCACGCGGTCACCGTGTTTGAATCGCTGCACCTCGCGGGCGGGGTGCTCTCCTACGGCATCCCCGAGTTCCGGCTGCCCAAGGCGATTGTCCGCCGTGAGATTGAGGGGCTGGAGGAGATGGGGGTTGAGATCCGCACCGATGAGGTGGTCGGCAAGATCTGCTCCATCGATGAGCTGTTTGATGACGGCTATGAGGCGGTCTTTGTCTCAACCGGCGCGGGGCTGCCGAACTTCATGAATATTCCGGGAGAGATGCTGCTCGGGGTCTACTCTGCAAACGAATACCTGACCCGGATCAACCTGATGAAGGCCTACCGGCCCGATGCCGAGACCCCGGCGATCTATGCCGACCGGGTTGCGGTGGTCGGCGGCGGAAATGTCGCGATGGATGCCGCCCGCTGCGCGCTCCGGATGGGGGCAAAGGAGGTCTCGATCGTCTATCGCCGCAGCATGGAGGAGATGCCGGCCCGGAAGGAGGAGGTTGAGCATGCGCAGGAGGAAGGGGTCGTTTTTCGTACCCTGATCAATCCGGTCGAGGTGCTCAGCGATGAGAGCGGTCATGTCCGCGCGCTGCGCTGTGTCCGGATGGAGCTCGGCGAACCGGATGCGAGCGGCCGCCGCCGTCCGATTCCGGTGGAAGGATCGGAGTTTGAACTTGAGACCGACGCGGTCATTATGGCGATCGGCACCAGTCCGAATCCGCTGATCAAGAACACCACCCCGGACCTTGAGACCAACCGGCGGGGCTGCTTTGTGGTGGATGACGAGATGCACACCTCAAAGGACGCCGTCTGGGCCGGCGGTGACGCGGTGACCGGGGCGGCGACGGTGATCTCGGCAATGGGGGCCGGCAAGAAGGCCGCAGCCGCAATCTGCCGCTATCTTGAGGAGAAGTAAGTTGTTTTGCATGCCGGCGAAAGCCGGCATTTTTTGTACCCGGGCGGTGGTTCTGTGCACCCGATTTTTCGCATAGGTTTTGATAAAAGCCGAAAGATCGGAGAGAAGAGTATGGAACAATGGGTCAAGAGCGACACGCCGCAGACCGGGGAGACCGAGCAGAAAAAGCAGCAAAAGGTCGTTTTTCGCGCGCCGGGCCGCAAATCCGCAAAAAAGGAAGAGGACCAGGTCAGCCCGGTGCTGGCGGTTCAGCTGATCTTCTGTCTCGCGGTCATCCTGTTTGTGTTGATTACCCGGAGTCTGGCGCCGGAGTATTTTGCAAAGCTGCGGACCCGATACGAGCAGATGCTGACCGAAGGGGTCTCGCTGACCAGCAGCGGGGAGCTGTTCCGGTTTGCCAGTGCGCAGATCGACACGCTGCAGGACAAGCTGCGGGCGGTGGTGGGACGGCTGGATGGCGCAGAAGAGACGGACTCCTCGTCGGGGTCGCAGCAGAGCTCCTCGCTCGGGCAGGGCGGACAGTACGAAATCACCCACGCCGAATACCTCAAGACGGTTACCCTCGCGCCTTGCCGGCTCAGCGATCTGCCCTACATGCCGGTCGATGGGGTGCTGACCTCGCCATTCGGCTATCGGACCCATCCCATCACGGGAAAGACCGACTTTCATACCGGGGTAGACCTCGCGGCGGCGGAGGGGACCCCGATTGCGGCCGCCTGGGCTGGGGTGGTGGCCGAGACTGGGCAGGATGAGATCAACGGGAACTATGTCAAGGTGATCCACTCCGGCACCGTCTGTACCACCTACAACCATCTCTCCAAGATTGCAGTCACGACCGGCGAGCGGCTGATCCGGGGGCAGACGGTCGGACTGGTCGGCAGCACCGGCGTCTCGACCGGACCTCATCTGCATTTTGAGCTGTTGATCGACGGGGTGCGGGTGGATCCGGCCCCGGCACTCGGGCTTTGAGGGGGCGCTTTTCGGTCAGCACCCCGGTACCGCTGCTCGCGGTGCTGACACTGCTGCTGCTCTTTGATTTTTCCGGGTTCGTCCGGCTCTCGCTGCTCTGCGCACTGCTGCACGAGATGGGTCACATCGCCGCGTTTGTGCTGCTCACCGGGCGGCTGCCCCGGGTGACCTGCTCCTTCTCCGGGCTGCGGATCGAGATGGACGGGGAACACCTGCCGCTGGCAAAGGAAAATCTATTGCTGCTCTGCGGCCCTCTGGCAAATCTGCTCGCCGCGGGGATATCCGCGCTGCTGATCCTCTCCCACGCGACCTTCGGCCGCTACTTTTTCGCCTGTGAGAATCTCTGCCTTGCGCTCTTTAATCTGCTCCCGGTCGGCTTTCTCGACGGCGGCCGCCTGGCAGCAAACCTGCTCGGGGTGCGCGGCGCACAGGTCCTGCGCGGGCTGTCGATCGCCGCGAGTCTTACCTTTGCCGGATTTGGTCTCTGGCTGTTTGCAGCGCAGAAGACGGGATTTTTGCTGTTGCTGCTGTTCTGCCTGCTCACCCTCGGATTGATTGTAAAAAATCTGCAGGAGTAGCGCTTTTTTTTCGGTTTTGTTGAACAACGCCGCAGTTTTTGTTATAGTAATACAGTACGAAAAAACGGATGGTCGCACCGGCACAAGTGTTCGCATCTGCCGGTCGCGCCGCTGGAGGCATGACATGATCGACAAAAAACTGCGAAAGGCGCTGCTCGCGGTGCAAAAACCCGGCAGATACACCGGCGGTGAGCTCGGCAGCGTGTACAAGGACCCCGAAAAGATGGAGTGCCGATTTGCGTTCTGTTTTCCCGACACCTATGAGGTCGGGATGTCTTTTCTCGGCATGAAGGTGCTCTACGAGATCCTCAATGCGCGGGAGAACATCTGGTGCGAGCGGGCGTTCATGCCCTGGGTGGATATGCTCGAGCAGATGCGCAACCTCAAAATCCCACTCTTCTCGATCGAGAGCAAGACGCCGCTGTCAAAATTCGATATCGTCGGCTTTACGCTGCAGTACGAGCTCTCCTATTCCAACATCCTCGCGATGCTGGACCTCGCCGGGATCCCGTTCTATGCGCGCAAGCGCGGACCGGAATACCCACTGATCGTCGCCGGTGGTCCCTGCACCTGCAACGCCGAGCCGGTGGCTGATTTCTTTGATGCGATCATGCTGGGGGAGGGGGAACAGCAGCTGCCAGACCTCTGCGATGCGGTCATCGATGCCAAGCGCCGTGGCCTGTCCAAGGAGGAACTGCTGCTCAACCTCTCCAAAATCAAGGGGGTCTATGTGCCCTCACTCTACTCGGTCAGCTACAATAAGGACGGCACGGTCAAGCACGTCACCGCCCACAAGGGGGCGCCGCGGGTCATCGAAAAAGCGATCCTGCCGAACTTCCGCCACCAGCCGCTGCCGACCCATTTTACCGTCCCGATGGTGGGGGCGGTGCACGACCGCGCGATGATCGAGGTGCTGCGCGGCTGCGTGCGAGGCTGCCGGTTCTGTCAGGCGGGGTTCATCTATCGGCCGATGCGGGAGCGGGATGCGGACATGCTCAACGGCGCGGCACAGGACCTCTGCCGCAACACCGGCTACGACGAGATCTCGCTGACCTCCCTCTCGACCAGCGACCACAGCCAGCTCGAGCCGCTGCTGGACAAGCTGCTTGCCTGGACGCCGGATGAGCACATCAACCTCGCGCTGCCCTCGCTGCGGATCGACAACTTCTCGGAGAGTCTGGTCGAGAAGACCACCCGGGTGCGCAAGAGCGGCCTGACCTTCGCGCCGGAGGCCGGCGCCCAGCGGCTGCGGGACGTCATCAACAAGAATGTCACGATGGAGGAGGTGCTGCGCAGCTGCACCCTCGCCTTCGAGAACGGCTACACCGCGGTCAAGCTGTATTTCATGATGGGTCTGCCCACCGAGACGATGGAGGACATCAAGGGAATCGCCGACACCGCGCAGGCGGTGGTCGATCTCTTCTACAGCCTGCCCACCAAGCCGAAGGGGAAGGGGGTCACCGTCTCGATCAGCGTGGCCTGCTTTGTGCCGAAACCCTTTACCCCGTTCCAGTTTGCCGCGCAGGACACGATGGAGCAGCTGCACAAAAAACAGCAGTACCTGCTCAGCTGTGTGCGCAGCAAGAAGATCTCGGTCAGCTACCACGACGCGCGGGTCAGCTTTCTCGAGGCGGTTTTTGCCAAGGGCAACCGCAAACTGTCCAAGGTACTGGTCGAGGCCTATAAACGCGGCTGCTGTTTTGACGGCTGGGGCGATCTGTTCAAGTTCGACACCTGGGTTGAGTGTTTTAAAAAATGCGGGATCGATATGGCGTTTTTCGCCAACCGGCCGATCCCCTTTGACGAGATCACCCCGTGGGAGCATTTCAGCTATGGGGTGGACAAGTCCTTCCTGATCGAGGAGTTCAACCGGGCACAGAAGGCCCAGACGACGATGCCCTGCAACCGCAGGTGCAGCGGCTGTGGCGCAAATAAACTGATGGGGGGCGGAAGGTGCGTTGCAAACGATCAGAGTGTGGTTCGCTAAACGAGAGGAGGCCTGCTATATCTCCCATCTGGATCTGCAGCGGGTGGTGCAGCGCGCGCTCAAGCGCTCCGGGGTCCCGGTGTGGTACACCCAGGGGTTCAATCCCCATATCTACCTGACCTTTGCGCTTCCGCTGCCGCTGGGACAGCAGAGCATCACCGAGTGCTTTGACTTCAAGACCGAGCACCCGCTGCCGGACACCGAGGCGATCTACTGGCAGATCAACCGCGCTCTGCCGCGGGGGATCGAGGTCTTCGCGGTGACCCGGCCGGAGATGGGATCGGGCAAGATCGCTGCGGCCCGGTATCTGATCCGATTTGAGGGCAACGGGGAAGAGATCATAGAGAAGGCCGAGGCGTTTTTCAGCCGGCCCGAGCTGCTGGTGGACAAGCGCACCAAGCGGGGCGGGGTCAAGAAGATGGACCTTGCGCCCTATCTCAAACGGCGCAGCTGGCTGCCCTTTACCGAAGGGGCCTGCCTTGACCTGACCCTGCCGGCTGGCAGCACCCTCAACATCAACCCCGACCTGATCCTGACCGCGCTGGAACAGGCCACCGGCATCGATCCGCTGGACGCCTCGATCTGCCGGACCAAGCTGCTGACTGAAACGCTCGAAAATTTCCGATGATTTTTCGATGATCTAGAAAAAAGTCTTGCAAACAAGGTCCCACTGTGGTAAAATATTTAAGCGTTAGTGCCGCTGGTAGCCATCCAGCGGGATAATGACAATCATTAAACAGACAGTCCTCTGCCGCGGCGCAAAGGCGCGGGAATGAATGTCGAACAAAAAATGGAGGATTTGGACTCATGGATGCTATGAAAATCATGACCGAAGGCATGGTCAAGGCCGACAGCCCGAAGTTCAACATCGGCGATACCGTCCGCGTTTCGGTTCGGATCAAGGAAGGCGAGCGCGAGCGTATTCAGGCGTTTGAGGGCACCGTCATCGCCAAGCGTCACGGCGGCGTTGCCGAGACCTTCACCGTCCGCCGCACCGCTTACGGCGTCGGTGTCGAGCGTGTTTTCCCGCTCAACTCGCCCTTCGTCGAGAAGATCGAGGTTGTCCGGTATGGTCGCGTGCGTCGTGCAAAGCTGTATTATCTGCGCGACCGTGTGGGCAAGGCTGCGAAGGTCAAGGAGCAGCTCAGGTAAATACGGCACAAAAGGGGACAAGGGATTGTCCCTTTTTTGCTATCTCCAAAAGCAAACCAAGGATCGGA
Organism: Candidatus Pygmaiobacter gallistercoris; assembly: GCA_019113125.1. Taxonomy (GTDB): domain Bacteria; phylum Bacillota; class Clostridia; order Oscillospirales; family Ruminococcaceae; genus Pygmaiobacter; species Pygmaiobacter gallistercoris. The sequence goes on from DXIA01000191.1 coordinate 10,385, forward strand.
CCCGCACCCTGCTGTCTGGGGCAGGCCGCAGCCCGGGCCACGGCCCGACCGCTGCGTTGGGGTTCGGTCCTCTTTCTTTACCCCGGAAGGGAGGCAGAGGGATGGAACAACAGACGTCAAAGAACAGTGCAGCGCGCGCGGCGATTGAATGGGTGGAGAGCCTCGCATTCGCCACTGCGCTGCTGCTGCTCGTCTTCGTCTTTTTCATCCGGGCGGTAACCGTCTCCGGCAGCTCGATGGAGTCGACCCTGCTCAGCGGCGACAAGATTCTGGTGCGCAGCATCGGGTATACCCCAAAACGGGGGGACGTCATCGTGGTGGACGGATACACCGAATACGGCGAGCCGCTGGTCAAGCGGATCATTGCGCTGGGCGGGGATACCGTCGACATCGATTTTGAGACCAGCGAGGTGTGGGTCAACGGCACGCTGCTGGAGGAGCCCTATCTCGGCTCGACCCCATTTCGACAGGGGGATGTCACCTTTCCGCTGACGGTGCCGCAGGGGACCGCCTTTGTGATGGGGGACAACCGCCGCGAATCGCTGGACAGCCGGGATACGAGCGTCGGTTTTATTGATACCCGGGACATTCTCGGCAAAGTTTTCTTTCGTATTTTTCCGTTTTCTTCGATAGGGGTGATTCGATGAGTGACTCACTCAACCAACAACAGATTCAATGGTTCCCCGGCCACATGGCAAAGACGCTGCGGCTGATCGGATCGGAGCTAAAAAAGGTGGATGCGGTGCTGGTGCTGCTCGACGCGCGGATCCCCGCCTCCAGTCTGAATCCTGAGATCGAGGCGCTTTTGGGCACAAAGCCCCGGATCTATCTGCTCAACAAGAGCGATCTTGCCGACCCCGCGGTGACCAGCCGCTGGGTCGCACGGCTGCGCAGTGAGCACAGCGCCTGCGTCGCAATCTCGAGCAAAAAGAAGGGGGCGGCCGCCGGGGTCAAGGCGGAGGTCGACCGCGCGCTGGCACCGCTGCTCGCCCGGCGGGCGGAGAAGGGGATTGCCGGCGCACAGATCCGGTTGATGCTGGTGGGGATCCCGAATGTCGGCAAGTCCACCTTCATCAACTGCTTTGCGGGCGGACAGCGCGCCAAGGCGGAGGACCGCCCCGGCGTCACCCGCGGCAAACAGTGGGTCACAGCCGGCAAATACGATCTGCTGGACATGCCGGGGGTGCTCTGGAAGAAGTTTGAAAGCCGCACCACTGCGATCAACCTCGCCTTTATCGGCTCGATCAAGGACGACATTCTCGATATTGAGGAGATCGCCGCCGAGCTGCTCGAGGAGGTCAAACGGCTTTATCCCGAAAAGCTCGCCCAGCGGTATAAGCTGCGGCCAGAGCAGATGGAGCTCAGCAGGTACGAGCTGCTCGAGGCGATCGGCAAAAACCGCGGGATGCTGATCTCGGGTGGCGAGATTGATCTCACCCGCGCCGCAACCACGGTGCTGGACGAGTTCCGGGCGAGCAAGCTCGGTGCGATCTCGCTCGAGAGCCCCGAGACGGCGCAATTTCCGGGACGGGAGGAGAAGACGGATGAGCAGTCTTGACCTCTTTGACCGGCCGCTCGCAGAGGAATATGGTTTGATCTGCGGCGTCGACGAGGCGGGCCGTGGTCCGCTTGCCGGCCCGGTCTGTGTCGCTGCGGTGATCCTCGACCCACAAAAGCCGCTCGAGGGGATCAATGATTCCAAAAAGCTGACTGAAAAAAAACGGGAGGCACTCTACCCGCAGATCATCGAATCCGCCATCGCCTACAAAATCGTGATGGTGGGCCCCGAGACGATTGATCGGATCAACATTTTACAGGCGACGATGCTCGGGATGCGGCAGGCGGTCGAGGGCCTCTCCCCGGCGCCGCACCTCGCGCTGATCGACGGCAATCGCTGCCCGGAGGGGCTCGGTATCCCGGCGCGGGCGATTGTCAAGGGGGACGCGACCTCCGCGAGTATCGCGGCAGCCTCGATCCTCGCCAAGGTCTCGCGGGACCGGTATATGATCGAGCTGGGGCGGCAGTACCCGCAGTATCAGTTTGAAAAACACAAGGGATATCCCACCAAGCTCCACTATGAGCTGATTGAAAAGTACGGGATTCAGGATTTTTATCGCAAGAGCTTTCTCAAAAAAAGGGGGATTGTCTGATGGACCGCAAGACTGCGGGGATCCTCGGCGAGGTCGCGGCGGCGAAATCCTACCGCAAGGCAGGGTATCGGCTGATTGCCTCGAACTACCGGACCCGGCTCGGGGAGATCGATCTCATCGCCGAGGGCAAGGGGATGCTGATCTTTGCCGAGGTCAAGACCCGCGCGGAGGGGAGCAGCATCCTCCCGCGCGAGGCGGTGACCAGCCAGAAGCAGCGCCGGATCATCTCGGCCGCGAAGGGATTTCTCGAAAAATTTGGAGACGACGGATGCAATGTCCGATTTGACGTCGTTGAGGTCTTCTACAGCGGAGAGAAGGTCTCCCGGGTCGAGCGGATCGAAAACGCATTTACCGCATAGGAGAGGGGAAAATGGCGATGAACTATTTCAGCACCAGAGACAGCGCGCTGCGGCGCACCGCGTCACAGGCCATTCTGCAGGGGATTGCGCCCGATGGGGGACTCTTTGTCCCGCAGGAGATTCCGTCTGTCGATCTCACTGAACTGATTGGCCTGGACTACTGTGCGCTCGCGGCAAAGATCCTCGGCCTTTATCTCACCGATTACAGCGAGGAGTTTCTCGCCGCAGCGACGAAAAAAGCCTATGGGGGCGGCCGGTTCGGTGATCTTCCCGCCAAGGTGGTCCGGCTGGAGGATGGGCTCTTCAGCATGGAGCTCTGGCATGGTCCCACCTGCGCGTTTAAAGACTATGCGCTGCAGCTGATGCCGCTGTTGCTGACCGAGGCAAAGCGGATCAACGGCGATGACAGCAAGACGGCGATTCTGGTTGCAACCTCCGGCGACACCGGCAAGGCGGCACTCGAGGGGTATCGGGATCTCGATGGGATTGAGATCGCGGTATTCTACCCTGATCACGGCACCAGCGAGATGCAGCGGCTGCAGATGGCGACCCAGGAGGGCAGTAATGTCCATGTCTTTGCGGTGCGCGGCAACTTCGACGACGCTCAGACAGGCGTCAAAAAGGTGTTCACCGACGCGGCATTTGCCGCGGCCTGTGCGGCGCAGAACAAGCATCTGACCAGTGCAAACTCGATCAACTGGGGACGTCTCGTCCCGCAGATCGTCTATTATTTCGCCGGGTATTTCCAGCTGGTGCGCAGCGGGGCGATAAAACTCGGCGATTCGGTGCAGTTCTGTGTGCCGACCGGTAACTTCGGGGACATCCTCGCCGGCTACTATGCAAAGCGGATGGGACTGCCGGTCAGCCGGCTGCTCTGCGCCTCGAATAAAAATCGGGTGCTCGCGGACTTCGGCGCGAGTGGCAGCTATGACGCAAATCGCCCGTTTTACAAGACCGCCTCTCCCTCGATGGACATCCTTGTCTCCTCGAACCTCGAGCGCCTGCTCTGCCATGAGAGCGAAAGCTGTGCCGAGACCGCCGGCTTTATGCAGTCGCTTGCGTCGGACAAAAAGTATACCATTCCAGCCGCACTGCTTGAGCGGATTCACAAAACCTTCGGGTTTGGCTACACCGATGAGGATGCCTGTTTTGATGAGATTCGGGCAACCTGGGAAAAAGATCACTATCTCGCCGACCCACACACCGCGGTCGCGCTCGCTCTTGCGCGGAAAGAGAGGGGCAATGCGGCCCCTTGCGTCGTCCTCTCTACCGCCAGCCCCTACAAGTTCTCGGGTGCGGTGCTCGCAGCGCTCGGCGGCAGCAAACAGGGGAGCGACTTTGCAGATCTGCGTGCACTTGAGTCCTGCACCGGTATCCCGGCGCCCGGTGTGTTGCGCGCGCTGCAGGACAAACCGGTTCGGTTCAATGAGATCATTGCACCCGACGAGATCCGCTCGGTTGCAGAGAGATTGTGAGGATATTGCATGGCATTATACGCGATCGCTGATCTGCACCTCTCCCTCGGTGCGGATAAGCCGATGGACGTCTTTTGGGGTTGGAAGGACTATGTGCCCCGGCTCAAGGCGAACTGGAACCGCCTGGTCAAGCCGGAGGACACCGTGGTTCTTCCGGGGGATATCTCCTGGGCGATGAAACTGGAGAACGCGATCGAGGACTTCAGTTTCATCGACCGGCTGCCGGGACGCAAGATTATCCTGAAGGGCAACCACGACTACTGGTGGACGACCGTCTCCAAGATGAACGCGTTCTGCGCGGCGCAGGGATTTGGGACGATCCATTTTCTCAACAACAACAGCTATCTCGAAGAGGATGTGGCCATCTGCGGCACCCGCAGCTGGCTGTTTGATGTCGGACAGCCGCATGACCTCAAGGTGATGAACCGGGAACTCGGACGGCTGCGCAGCTCGCTTGAGAGCGCACAGGGTGCCGAGAAACTGGTGTTTTTGCACTACCCGCCGCTCTATCCGACCGGAAATGCACAGGAGGTCGTCGCGCTGCTGCATGAGTTCGGGGTTCGGGAATGCTGGTATGGGCATCTGCACGGCGGGTCGATCCGCGGCGCCATTCAGGGTGAGGTGGACGGCATCCGCTACCGGCTGATCTCGGCTGACGCGCTGGGATTCTGTCCACTTCGGATCCGGTGAAAAATCCCCGTATTTTGTCCCAGAAATTCTGGGAAATGCATGGAAAGTTGATAGTCGATGTGCTATAATAAAACGTAATGTCTTTTATGGAGGAAATAAAATGGAACTCAAGAAAAATGAAAAGCTCGAAAACAGCCGTGTTGAGCTGGAGATTGCAATCGATGCCGCGACCTTCGGCGATGCGGTCTCCAAAGCTTTCAAGAAGAATGCAGGTAAGTTCAACATCCCCGGTTTCCGCAAGGGAAAGGCGCCCCGCCATCTGATTGAGCAGATGTACGGCAAGGATGTGTTCCATTACGATGCAGTGAACGATCTCTTCCCCGAGGTCTATGAAGAGGCGGTCAAGGCCGCCGGGATCGAGCCGGTCGACCGCCCCGAGGCGGAGCTGGTCTCCACCAGCCTCGAGGACGGCGCGCTGCTGAAGGTCACCGTCACCGTTACCCCCGATGTGGAGCTGGGCGAGTACAAGGGATTAAAGGCGACCAAGACCGTCCATACTGTGAAAGCGGACGAGGTTGATGCCGAGATCTCCCGGATGCAGCAGCGCAACGCCCGCACCATCACCCGTGAGGGCAAGGCCGAGAAGGGCGACATCGCGGTCATCGACTTTGAGGGCTTTGTCGACGGCGTTGCATTTGAGGGCGGCAAGGGCGAGAACTTCTCCCTCGCGCTGGGCAGCGGTCAGTTCATTCCCGGCTTTGAGGATCAGGTTGTCGGTCATGAGGCCGGCGAGGAGTTTGATATCACCGTCACCTTCCCCGAGGAGTACCAGGCCACCGAGCTCGCCGGCAAGGAGGCTGTCTTCAAGATCAAGCTGCACGAGGTCAAGACCCGTGAGCTGCCGGTTCTGGATGACGAGTTTGCCAAGGATGTCAGCGAGTTTGACACCCTCGCCGATCTGAAGGAGGACATCCGCAAGAAGAAACAGGAGCAGACCGACAAGGAGGATGAGCTGAACCTCGAGAACGCGCTGGTGGATCAGGTCGTCGAGGGCATGAAGGTCGAGATTCCCGCCTGCATGATCGACAACCGGGTCGACGAGATGGTTCGCGACTTCGAGTATCGTCTGCAGCAGCAGGGCCTCAAGCTCGAGCTCTATCTGCAGTACACCAACAACACGATGGAGAAGTTCCGTGAGGGATTCCGTGAGCAGGCTGAAAAGCAGGTCAAGATCCGTCTCGCGCTGGGCAAGATCGTTGAGCTGGAGAAGATCGAGGCCAGCGACGATGAGCTGAACGCGGAGATCAAGCGTTTGGCTGACCTCTATCAGATGGAGGAGGATAAGATCCGCTCGGTCATCCCCGTCGAGGAGGTCAAAAAGGATCTCGCGGTCAACAAGGCGATTGACCTGATCAAGTCCTCTGCCGTTGTGACCGAGGAGGCTGCTGCTGAGGAGACTGCGGAGGAAAAGAAAGACTAATTTTCAATTCGGA
>DXIA01000192.1 GCA_019113125.1 Candidatus Pygmaiobacter gallistercoris
CAGCAGATCAATGACACTGGGATGATACTGCTTTTCCAGTGCCTCAAATGCCTTGGTGATCGCCTTGCTGATCTTGCTGATGTCAAACTCGGCCAATGTGCCGTCCCGTTTCACTACCCGATACACAACGCTCGCCCCTTTTTTCCTCCGTTAGTCTTGCGCCCCAAATGCCGGGATATGTAAAATCCCGGCTGACGCGATTTGAATTAAGCATACCACGTCATCCGGGATAAAGTCAACATTTGGGACGTTATTTTTCACAAAATACTATATCTTGTGTTTTTTGTTTGTGCTTTCTGACAGAGCAAAAAAGGCAAACCATCAGACCCCGCGCAGCGCCGCCGCCGGGATGAACGGGCGCAGCAGCGCGGCATACCGCTCCATCTTCTCCTTCGGCGCGGCGTGCAGCCCACTGCCGACGAGATCGCCGGAGTCGACAAACCCCTGCAGAAAGTACTGCGCCGCGCCGGCAAGCCAGCGGCCGATCTGCAGAAAATCCTCCTCGGTGTGCAGTTCCTCGACCACGGTGGTGCGGAATTCATACGGCACCCTGCCCTCCATCAAAAGGGCGGCGCTGCGCTTTACCGGCGCGACATCGAACGCCGGGATTCCCACCGTCTCAGGATAGCGCCCGGGAGCGTTTTTGATGTCCATCGCAACATAGTCGACGAGGCCCCGTGTGAGCAGCCGGTCCAACCGGTCCGGAAAGCAGCCGTTGGTGTCGAGCTTGACCGCATAGCCCATCCCCCGAATCTGTTCGATCAGATCCTCGGTCTGCGGCCGGAGCAGCGGCTCGCCGCCGGTGATGCAGACCCCCTGCAGCACCCCTTTGCGTTTTGACAAAAAAGCAAAAAGCGCCTGCCGGCCGATCTCCTCCGTCTCCTCCTCCCGCCCGGGCAGCACCAGCGCGGCGTTGTGGCAGAAGGGGCAGCGCAGATTGCACCCCTCAAGAAAAACGGTACAGGCGAGCTTACCGGGGTAATCCAGCAGGGTCAGCTTTTGCAGTCCCGCAATCTTCATCCTATCATCCTCCCCCGCGATATCAAAAAAGGGCATGGAAACCATGCCCTTGACGATTCGTTATTTCGCGTAGTCGGTCGCCCGGTTTTCCCGGATGACATTGATCTTGATCTGGCCGGGATACTCCAGCTCGTCCTCGATCTTCTTGACGATATCCCGCGCGAGGATCGGCAGCTGGTCGTCGGTGACCTGATCCGGCTTGACCATAATCCGCACCTCACGTCCGGCCTGCACTGCAAAGCTGCGCTCGACGCCGGGGAAGGAGGAGGAGATGGTCTCGAGATCCTCCAGCCGCTTGATATAGCTCTCGATATTCTCGCGCCGGGCGCCGGGGCGGGCGGCGGAGATCGCGTCGGCCGCCATCACGACAAAGGCCAGCGGGGTCTGGGGTTCGACGTCCCCGTGATGTGCCTCGATCGCATGGATGATGGCGGGGTTCTCCTTGTACTTGCGAGCGAGATCGACGCCGATCATCACATGGCTGCCCTCGATCTCATGGGTGAGGGCCTTGCCGATATCATGCAGCAGGCCGGCCCGCTTTGCCATGCTGGCATTCAGCCCGAGTTCGGAGGCCATCAGGCCGGAGAGGTAGGCGACCTCCATCGAGTGGTTGAGCACATTCTGTCCATAGCTGGTGCGGTACTTGAGCCGTCCGATCAGCTTGATCAGATCGGGGTGCAGGCCGTGGACGCCGACCTCCATCACCGCGCGCTCGCCCTCCCGTTTCATCGTCGCCTCGAGCTCGCGGCGGCACTTCTCCACCGTCTCCTCGATCCGGGCGGGATGAATCCGACCGTCGGCGATCAGCCGCTCAAGGGTCATCCGGGCGACCTCGCGGCGCACCGGGTCAAAGCTCGAAAGGGTGATCGCCTCGGGGGTGTCGTCGATGATCAGATCAACGCCGGTCGCGGTCTCGAGGGCACGGATGTTGCGGCCCTCACGGCCGATGATCCGTCCCTTCATCTCGTCGCTGGGCAGCGGCACCACCGAGACGGTGATCTCGCTGGAATGGTCCGCCGCGCAGCGGCTGACCGCCTGACTGATCAGCTCCTGTGCGAGCTTGTCGCAGTCCTCCTTGGTCTGGGTCTCAAAGGCGGCGATCCGCTTTGCCTTCTCGTGGGTCAACTCCTCGTCGAGGCGGGAGAGCAGCATCTCCTTGGCCGCCTCCTGGGTCAGGCCGGCGATCTGCTCGAGTTTCTCGGTCTGGCGCTGGCGCATCTGGTCGACCTCCAGCAGCTTTGCCTCCACCAGTTCCGCCCGCTTTTTCTGCTCTTCTTCCTTCTGTTCGAGCGCCTCGGTCTTGCGGTCGAGGTTCTCCTCCTTCTGGTCCAGCCGCCGCTCCTGACGGGTGACCTCGCTGCGCCGCTCGCGGATCTCCTTTTCCGCGTCGGCCTTCAGCTTGAAAACCTCATCCTTTGCCTCAAGTGCGGCCTCCCGCCGCTTTTGTTCCGCTGTTTTGATTGCGTCGTTGATGATGCGTTTTGCTTCTTCTTCAGCGGAGCCCAGTTTCTGCTCCGCCACCTTGCGCCGGTAAGAAATTCCACAAAAAAAAGCGATAGCCGCAGCTACCACACCCACAACAACGGCTATCACAGCGGCAATGCCGTATGATACCATAGGGGCCTCCTTAAAAGATAGAAAATAATGCATCAAAACCACAGGGGATTTTGCTGTTAACTGATGAGTTGTTTCCCCTGTCAACGGTATTGTAACACATTATATCTATAATAAGACCTGGCCGGGTGGTTGTCAAGAAAATTGGTTGTTTTCCGCCCCCATCTGGGTGTTGACAACCGGCGTTTTGGGGTGTAAAATCTTAGCTACAAAAGTGATGATGCGGACATGATTGTCGGCGCGGCCGGTCAGAGAGCGGGGCAGCCTGAAAGGGCTGCATTGGTGGAATTCCGCACGGTGACACCCGACAGTTACCACCGCTGAGCGCGGGGGTGAACCCCCGCCGGTTCAGGGCCGTTATCCCCAAATGAGCGGCGCCGCACTGCGGCGCAATGCGGGTGGAACCGTGGGTCACAGGACTCATCCCGATGGGGATGGGTCCTTTTTTCTTTTGCCCCGCAAAGAACCCTCCCGCACCGCCGACATCGGCAGAGCAAGCCATCCGGGGCAGAAAGTTGTTCCCAAAGGAGGAGACAAAAGATGATCAAGGTCAGTTTGAAGGACGGACTGGTCAAGGAGTTTGAGGCGGGCACCAGCGCCGCCGAGGTGGCAAAGAGCCTCGGTATGGGGCTGTACAAGGCCGCCACCTGCGCGAAGGTGGACGGCGAGGTGGTGGATCTGCGCACCCCGCTGGAGAAGGACTGCAAGCTGGAGATCCTCACCTTTGCCGACAAGGAGGGCAAGCAGGCGTTCTGGCACACCGGCGCCCACGTCATGGCACAGGCGATCCAGCATCTGTTCCCCGGTGCGCATTTCGGCATCGGCCCCGCGCTGGAGCACGGCTGGTACTACGACATCGGCGGCATCGCCCCCATCACCCCGGATCAGTTCGAGGCGATCGAGGAGGAGATGCATCGGATCGTCAAGGCGGATCTGCCGGTTGAGAGACGGTTCATCACCGTCGAGGAGGGCCGCGAGATCTTTGCCGGCCAGTCCTACAAGCTCGAGCTGCTCGAGGAGTATGCCGCAAAGGGCTGGCAGCTGTCGGTCTACCAGCAGGGCGATTTCACCGATCTGTGCGCCGGCCCGCACCTGATGAGCACCGGTGCGCTCAAGGCGGTCAAGCTGCTGAGCACTGCCAGCGCCTACTGGCGCGGCGACGCGGCCAACGACAGCCTGTGCCGGATCTACGGCATCGCCTTCCCCAAGAAGGACGAGCTGGCCGCCTATCTCGAGCAGATCGAGGAGGCAAAGCGCCGGGATCACCGCAAGCTGGGCCGGGAGCTCGGGCTCTTTGCGTTCCGGGATGAGGCCCCCGGTTTCCCCTTCTATCTGCCCAAGGGCATGATTCTCAAGAATGCCCTGATCGACTACTGGCGCGAGGTGCACCGCAAGTGGGATTATGTCGAGATCTCGACCCCGCAGATCATGCGCCGCACCCTCTGGGAGACCTCCGGCCACTGGGATCACTACAAGGAGAACATGTACACCACCGTCATCGACGGCGAGGACTTCGCGATCAAGCCGATGAACTGCCCCGGCAGCATCCTCGTGTATGAGCTGGAGAAACACTCCTATCGCGATCTGCCGCTGCGGTACGGCGAGCTGGGCATCGTCCACCGCCACGAGCTGAGCGGCGCGCTGCACGGCATGTTCCGGGTGCGCTGTTTCACCCAGGACGACGCCCATATCCTGCTGACCAAGGAGCAGATCACCGACGAGGTCGTCCGGATCGCCCGGCTGTTCGACGAGGTCTACTCGCTGTTCGGCCTGCCCTACACCATCGAGCTGTCCACCATGCCGGAGGATCATCTGGGCTCGGTGGAGGACTGGGACATCGCGACCAACGCGCTGGCCGACGCGATCAAGAGCATCGGCAAGGAGTACGAGATCAACGAGGGCGACGGCGCATTCTATGGCCCGAAACTCGACTTCCACATTCAGGACTCGATCGGCCGTACCTGGCAGTGCGGCACCATCCAGCTGGACTACCAGCTGCCCGGCCGGTTCAACCTCGAGTACACCGGCGCCGACGGCGAGGCCCACTGCCCGGTCATGATTCACCGGGTGGTCTTCGGCAGCATCGAGCGGTTCATCGGCATCCTGACCGAGCACTATGCCGGCGCCTTCCCGACCTGGCTGAGCCCGGTGCAGGTTGAGGTCATTCCGATCGGCGAGAGCCACCACGCCTATGCCCAGAAGGTCACCGACGCCCTCAAGGCCGCCGGTCTGCGGGCAGAGTGCGATCTGCGCAGCGAAAAGATGAACTACAAGATCCGCGAGGCCCAGCTGCAGAAGATCCCCTATATGCTGGTGGTCGGCGACAAGGAGGCGGCAGACGGCACCGTCTCGGTCCGCGCCCGCAAGGATAAGGAGAGCGCTGCCGGCGTAAAGAAACTGGACGAGTTCATTGCGGAGGTCACTGCCGAGGTGGCAGCTCGGGTGAGCCGGTAAGTTTCGCATACCCTTCTCGGGTTTTGGGCAAACTATCCGTTGACAAACCTTTGGATTCTTGCTATAATATTTGAGCGCCGATTTTATATCGGCCTCTTTGACCCGCTAGCTCAGTTGGCAGAGCAATTGCCTTTTAAGCAATGGGTCCGGAGTTCGAATCTCCGGCGGGTCACCAAAAATCCCGAATGCTGTTGCATTCGGGATTTTTTATTTTCTTTTCCCTTTTCACAGAGCCCCGCTGCCTGTCAGGGTTTTGAGAAAAGAATACATGTGAAAAAGATCCCGGATGTCATTCTGAACCGCCCCAGATTGTGCAGACAGTACAAAAAAGAGCCCCTGTGCAGGAATATTCGGTTTTAGCAGGAATGGCGCAGCGTCAGCGGCGCCATTCCTGTTTTGCTTTGGATGCGCTCGTAGTTGTAAAAATGGATGTAGCGGTCAATCATCTCGTTGGCCTCAGAGAAGGTCGCCGG
>DXIA01000193.1 GCA_019113125.1 Candidatus Pygmaiobacter gallistercoris
GCGAGCGGGATCCCCGCGCAGACCGCGATGCCGTAGAAGACCGAATAGCTGGTAAACCGCCCCAGCGGAAATCCCAACTCGGCGCAGACCGGGCCGTTGAAGATGCCCCGGCAGTTGGAGAGGATGCCCAGTGTTCCCCCCTGCAGGAGGAAACAGAGCAGAAAGACGAAAGCGGCTCTAACCTTCTGATTTTTCATCATTTTCACACATTGCCGGCGGAAGGCAGCTTGCCCGGAGAATCAGTTCCGGCTCGAGATCGATGTGCTGAGGCCGCTCCTCCGACGAAGAGAGTAGCCGCAGTGCGATGCCCGCAATCGCCGCCACATCCTGATCCACCGTAGTGATCTGGGGGGTATACTGCTTGGTGATCATCGTGTTATCCATCCCCACAATCGAGAGTTCGGCCGGAATTTTGCGCCCCTCGTTGATCGCGGCCGAACAACAGCCGACCGCCAGATGGTCGTTGGAACAGAGCACCGCACTCGCGCCGGCCTCCACAACCATCCGGTAGGCCGTCCGGCCGCCTGCGTATCGGGCATAGCCCCGGAAGACCAGTTCTCCGTCGGACAGCCCGTGCTGTGCCAGCGCATCCCGGTAGCCCGCCAGTTTCCGGTTGGCCGGACTGTCCTCCGGCATCTCGGAGACATAGGCGATCTTTCGGTGTCCCAGCGAGAGCAGATACTCGGTCGCCTGGCGCGCGCTCTGGAATGGGTCGGTGCCCACCGTGGAAAAGCCGGGGTAGAGATAGTCGCCCCCGCCCGCGATGATGACCAGCGGCAGATGCAGCGACGAGAGAATCCCGTTTGCATTCTGGAGATTCTGCGCTGTCATGGTGGTCGGGGAGGGAATCACAATCGCCCCGTCCACATAACCGGTCCGCAGCCGGAGATAGTGCTCCTTCTCGGTCTCGAAGTTGTTGTCGATGTCGCAGACCACCACGCTTTTGCCCTGCGACCGCAGCTGGTGGCTGATCTCCTTGAGCAGCTTGGCATAATAGGGGTAGAGCAGGTCTCCGACGATGACCGCGATGGTGTCGGTGCGTCCTTTTTTCAGATTGACCCCGACCGCGTTCGGGATGTAGTTGAGCAGTTCGGCTGCCTGCTGCACCTGTGCTCTGGTCTTTTCGGAAACCCGGATGGGTTTGTCTCCGAGAATTTTGGAGACGGTGGTGACCGAGGTCCCGACATAATCCGCAATATCCTTTAAGGTCGTTGCCATCTCATCACCACCTGATTAAACGTTTGATCTTTTATTTCGTGTTAATCATACCATATATTTTATTTTTCGTCTATTATTTTCATCTATTTTAACTATTTTTTATGTATTGTATGGTTTAACTTTCTTTGACCAAAGCAATTTAACGAAGAATTTTGATAAAACGTTAAATCTATTATCCTTCTTCTACCCGGTCGGATTTCTCCCCTTTCACTTTGGCCGCCTCTTGATTTTGTGCACCGCGTATTCTATGATAAAAAGCGGGTTTGTGATTATTTGGGTGGAACAGAGGGGAGAAAAATAATGGGAAATACGGTAATTCTTCTGCAGCAGATCGCCATGATGGTGATCTATATGATGATCGGGCTGGTGTTGTTCCGCACCAAGCTGGTCACGTTGGAGGGCAGTGACTCGCTGTCCAATCTGCTGCTCTATATCGTGCTGCCGGCGGCGGTGATCAACTCGTTCTGCATTGAGCACACCCCGCAGCGGCTGCGGGTGCTGCTGGTCAGCATCGCGGGCGGCGCAGGGGTGCTGCTGGTGATGATCCTCGCGGCGTCGCTGATCTATCGCAAGCGGCCGCTGGACAAGCTCGGGGTGGCTTTCTCCAACGCGGGATTTATGGGACTGCCGCTGGTCACCGCGCTGATGGGGGAAGAGGCGGTCTTCTGCTCCGCGCCGCTGGTCGCAATGATGGGGGCGCTGCAGTGGACCTGGGGGCAGTATGTGATCTCGGGCAACCGGGAGGATCTGCGGCCGGGCAAGATCCTCAAAAACCCGCTGGTGCTCGCGACGGTGGCCGGCATCCTGATCTTTCTGCTGGATCTGCCGGTGCCCTCGCTTGCGAAGAGCACCCTCTCCTCCCTCGCGGCGCTCAACGCTCCGGTGGCGATGGTGCTGCTCGGAATCTATCTCGGCCAGACCGATCTGCGGCGAACCTTCACCGACCCGCAGCTGTATCTTGCAAGCGGCATTCGGCTGATCGTGATTCCGCTGCTGGTCCTGCTGGCGCTGCAGCTGATCCCGGCTGACTACGAGATCGTCTACCAGACGCTGTTTGTCAGCTGCACCGCCCCGGCGGCCTGCAATGTCGCAATCTATGCGAAAAAGCTCAACGCCGACTACACCTACGCGGTCGGAATGGTCTGCCTGAGCACCCTGCTCTCGGTCGTCACGATGCCGCTGCTGATGCTGTTGGCCTGATTTCTCAAAAACAAAAGAGCCTGTTTTGTGAACCGCCCCAGATTGTGCAGACAGTACAAAAAAGAGCCCCTGTGTAGGAATATTCGGTTTTAGCAGGAATGGCGCAGCGTCAGCGGCGCCATTCCTGTTTTGCTTTGGATGCGCTCGTAGTTGTAAAAATGGATGTAGCGGTCAATCATCTCGTTGGCCTCAGAGAAGGTCGCCGG
>DXIA01000023.1 GCA_019113125.1 Candidatus Pygmaiobacter gallistercoris
AAGCACTTAGAGCGGCCCCCCAAGCCACCAAGGCTTGAGGGGCCGCTCTTCGCACTTTCTCCATCCAAAATTCTGGGGCAGAACTGCAGGGCACCGTAAAAAGGTCGATTTTGATGCGGGTGCAAGGAAAAGCACCGAAGGCACCCTTTGTGGTTGTCGAGGTGGTTTGACGCCGCAGCCGCGCAAAAGCGGCCTTTTTACGGCGTTGTTTTCTTATCCTGACACACCTCAAACCAGCTCTTTTTTCTTGCTCTTCTCACAGTTTCTCGATGGCCGCGATGACCATATCCCGCAGCGTTGCAGGGTTGCCCTGGCCGCGGGTGGCACGCATGCACTGGCCCACCAGGAATCCGGAGACGTTGGTCTTGCCCTTCTTGTAGTCGGCGACCGCCTTGGGGTTGTCGGCGAGTACCTTGTCCACAATGCCGGCGAGGGCGGAGGTGTCGCTGATCTGGGCGAGGCCCTTCTCCTTGACGACCTCTTCCGGGTCGACGTCCTTCTCGATGAGCTCTTCCAGCACCGTCTTGGCGGCGGTGTTCGAGATGGTGCCCTTGTTGATCAGCTCGATCATCCCGACCAGATGCTCCGGGGTGAGGGCGGTGTCGGTGATCTCGATCCGCTTCTCGTTGAGGAGTTTTGCGATGTCGCCGAGGATCCAGTTCGCGACCGTCTTGGCCTCGCAGCGGCCGAGCGCGACGCAGGAGTCGAAGAAGTCGGCCCGCGCCTTGTTGACGCTCAGCAGCTGGGCGTCGACCTTCTGCAGCCCGAAGTCCTTGACATACCGCAGCGTCTTGGCGGTGGGCAGCTCGGGCAGGCTCGCCTTGAGGGCGGCAATCTTCTCGTCGCTCACCACGAAGGTCAGCAGGTCGGGATCCGGGAAGTACCGGTAATCCTGTGCATCCTCCTTGCTGCGCATCACAATGCTCTTGTTCTTGGCATCGTCCCAGCGGCGGGTCTCCTGCTGGACGGTGCCGCCCGAGGCGAGCACCTCCATCTGCCGCTCGGATTCATAGACGATCGCGCGGTAGACCGCGCCAAAGCTGTTGACGTTCTTCATCTCGCAGCGGGTGCCGAACTCGGTGGCCCCCTTCGGGCGGACCGAGACGTTGACATCGCAGCGGACGCTGCCCTCCTGCATCTTGGCATCGCTGATGCCAAGATAGAGCAGGATGGTGGTGATGGTCTCGAGGTAGGCTTTTGCCTCCTCGGCGCTGCGCAGATCCGGCTCCGAGACGATCTCGATCAGCGGCACGCCGCAACGGTTGTAGTCGCAGAGGGTGCCGTCAAACGAATCGTCGTGGATCAGCTTGCCGGCGTCCTCCTCGATGTGGATCCGGGTGACGCCGATCCGGCGGACGTCGTCCCCGACCAGGATGTCGAGGTATCCGTGCTCGCACAGCGGCACGTCAAACTGGGAGATCTGGTAGGCCTTGGGCAGGTCGGGGTAGAAGTAGTTTTTGCGGTCCTGCTTGGTGACCCCGTTGATCTTGCAGTTGAGGGCGTGCCCCATCTTGACCGCGCTCTCGACCACCTGCTGGTTGAGGACCGGCAGGGTGCCGGGGAATCCCATGCAGACCGGGCAGCAGAGGGTGTTGACCTCGGCGCCGAAACGGTTTTCGCAGCTGCAGAAGATCTTGGTCTTGGTATTCAGCTCGGCGTGGACCTCCAGGCCGATGACTGTCTCAAAGTTGTTGTTCATCTCGCTCACATCTCCTTTACTGCAAATCCGCCCACGGCAGTCTCATAGGTCTTGGCAATCGAGAGCAGCCGCGTCTCGCTGAACTTGGGGCCGATGACCTGCATGCCGATCGGCATCCCCTCGCTGTCGCTGCCGCAGGGGAAGGTGATGCCCGGCAGGCCGGCGATATTCACCGTGACGGTGCAGACGTCCGACGCGTACATCTGGACCGGGTCGTCGCACTTCTCGCCCAGATGGAACGCAGTGGTCGGGTTGACCGGGGTCAGGATCGCGTCGCACTTGGTAAAGGCGTCGGCGAACTCCTTCGCGATGACGTTCTGCAGCAGTTTCGCCCGCTTGTAGTAGGCGTCGTAGTAGCCCGAGCTGAGCACATAGGTGCCGAGCATAATCCGGCGCTTGACCTCCGGGCCAAAGCCCTGGCTGCGGGTGGAGAGATACAGGTCGTTGAGGGTGCCCTCCCGGTTGCCCGAGAACCCGTACTTCACGCCGTCGTACCGGGCGAGGTTGCTGCTCGCCTCGGCCGAGGAGATGATGTAGTAGGCGGCCAGCGCATAGTCGGTAGAGGGCAGCGAGATCTCGACGATCTCCGCGCCGAGGGCGCGCAGCTTTTCGGCGGCGGCGTAGACCGACGCCTTGACATCGGCCGAGATGCCCTCGCCGAAGTACTCCTTGGGGATGCCGAGCCGCAGGCCCTTGACCTCCCCCTTCACCTCGCCCAGCGCGCTCTCGCGGGAGGTCGCGTCCCGCTTGTCCCGGCCGCAGATCGCGCCGTAGAGCAGGCTGACGTCGTCCACCGTCCGGCCAAAGGGACCGATCTGGTCCAGCGAGGAGGCAAACGCGACCAGACCGTACCGGCTGACCGCGCCGTAGGTCGGCTTGAGACCGACGATGCCGCAGAAACTGGCCGGGCAGCGCACCGAGCCGCCGGTGTCCGAACCCAGCGCCAGCGGCACCTCGCAGGAGGCGACCGCCGCCGCGCTGCCGCCGGAAGAACCACCCGGCACCCGGCTGGTGTCCCAGGGGTTCTTGGTCTTCTTGAAGTAGGAGTTCTCGCAGCTGCCGCCCATCGCGAACTCGTCCATATTCACCTTGCCGGTGACCACGATATCCTGCGCATTGAGTTTCTCCATGACGGTGGCGTCATAGGGCGGCACAAAGTTCTCCAGCATCCGGGACGCGCAGGTAGTGCGGATCCCCTTGGTACAGATGTTGTCCTTGATCGCGATCGGGATGCCGGCCAGCGGGGCGATCTCCTCCCCCGCGGCGATCTTCTCGTCCACCCGCTTTGCGGTGGCCCGGGCGACCTCGTCGGTCACCGTCAGATAGGCGTCGACCTGACCGTCGACCGCAGCGATCCGCTCGAGCGACGACGCGGCGATCTCGCTGGCGCTGACCTCCTTGGCCCGCAGCATCCTGGCCAGCTCGGTCGCGGAATACTCATACAGTTTCTTCATCTTTCCCTTTCCCCCTCACTTATTCTACGACCTTGGGCACCATCAGGCAGCCCGCCGCGGTATCCGGCGCGTTCTTGAGCATCTCATCCCGCGCAAAGGAGGGGCGCACCACGTCCGGGCGCAGCTCCATCGTGTTCTCGCGGTCCAGCAGGCTCTCCTTGCTGACCAGTTCGGGCAGTTTCTCGACCATGCTGACAATGCTGGAGAGCTCCTGCTCCATCTTGGGGATCTGATCTTCCGGGATCTCCAGCTTTGCCAGTTTCGCGATATGTCTCACATCAATCTCCATATCCGCTTTCTCCTTTTCTATTCTTGCTGATTTTGATGAATCATCTCAAAAAATGCCGCCTCGTCGATGACCGGGATCCCGAGCTCATTCGCCTTGGTCAGCTTGCTGCCGGCCGCCTCGCCGGCGAGCAGATAGCTGGTCTTCTTCGAGACCGAGCCGGTCGCCTTGCCGCCGTTCTTGCGGATCAGCGCCTCCGCCTCGTCCCGGCTGAGATGCGGCAGTGTGCCGGTCACGACGATCGTCTTGCCTGCGAGGTAGTCGGTCTTCTCCTCGCCGGTGTAGGTCATATTGACCCCGGCCGCCCGCAGCTTTTCGATCAGATCCCGGCTGCCGGGCTTTGAGAAGAACTCGACGACGCTCTGGGCCATGATGCCGCCGAAACCGTCGATCGAGCCGATCTCCTCCTCGCTCGCCGCCATCAGCCGGTCCATCGTCCCAAACCGCTCGGCGAGGGCCGCCGCCGCAGTCTCCCCGATGTTCCGGATTCCCAGCGCGTTGACCAGCCGGTCGAGGTTGTTCTCCTTCGAGCGGGCGATCGCCCCGAAGAGGTTCGAGGCCGATTTCTCCTTGAACTTGTCCAGCGTCAGCAGCTGATCCATCGTGAGGTAGTAGAGATCCGCCGCGTTGGCGACATACCCCTTGTCCACCAGCTGCTCGAGCACCGCCGGGCCGCAGCCGTCGATCTCCATCGCCCCACGGGAGGCAAAGTGGATCAGGTTGCGCATCCGCTGGGCCGGGCACTCGGGGTTCAAACAGCGCAGCGCCGCCTCATCCGGCAGCCGGGAGACCGGCTCCCCGCAGGAGGGGCAGACCGCCGGCATCTCAAAGACCGGCGCCCCCTCTTTGTGCGCGGCGACCCCGAGCACCTCGGGGATGATGTCCCCCGCCTTGCGCACCCGGATCAGATCCCCGATCCGGATCTCCCGCTCCCGGATGAAGTCCTCGTTGTGCAGCGAGGCGCGGGAGACGGTGGTGCCGGCGAGGAAGATCGGGTCGAAGACCGCCGTCGGGGTCAGCACCCCGGTGCGGCCGACCGAGACCTCGATCGCCCGCAGCTCGGTCTCCTTTACCTCGGGCGGATACTTGAAGGCGACCGCCCAGCGCGGGAACTTGCTGGTGCTGCCCAGCATGTTGCGCAGCCGCAGCTCGTCCACCTTGACCACCGCGCCGTCGATGCCGTAGTTGATGTTGCCCCGGTTTTCGCCGATCCGGTCGATCTCAGCCCGGATCTCCTCCATCGTGTGGACCGTCTTGAAGTTCGGGGAGACCGAAAAGCCGAGCCCCGCCAGCCAGGAAAGGCTCTCGGCGTGACTGGTAAAGGTCTTGCCCTCGCACTGCTGGACATTGAAGATGAAGATCGAAAGCCCGCGGGCGGCGGTGATCTTCGGATCCTTCTGCCGCAGCGAGCCGGCCGCGGCGTTGCGGGGATTCTTGAAGGGCTTGCCCCCCTCGTTCTCCTGCTCGGCCGAGACCCGCACGAAGGTGTCCTTCGGCATATAGACCTCGCCCCGCACCTCGAGAAACGCCGGGGCGCCTTTGAGTTTTTTCGGGATCCCCTTCACCCGCTTGAGGTTTGCGGTCACATCCTCGCCGATCAGCCCGTCCCCCCGGGTGGAGCCGCGGACAAAGACCCCGTCCCGATACTCGAGGCTGACCGAGAGCCCGTCGATCTTGGACTCAACGACAAAGGCGGGGTGTTCCTCCTCCTCGCGGACCCGGCGGACAAAGTCCTCCACCTCCTCAAACGAGAAGACATCCTGCAGGCTCTCCATCTTGACCGCGTGGGGCACCTTCTCAAACGAGGAGGAGGCCACCGCGTCGATCAGCTGGGTGGGAGAGTCGGGGGTGACCAGCTGCGGGAACTGCTTTTCGAGTTCCTTGAGCTCCCGCGTCAGCTGGTCGTATTCAAAATCCTCCAGCACCGGAGCATCCTGATTGTAGTACAGATCATCATTTTTTCTGATCTCAGCCCGCAGCGTTTCCATCCGCTCGCGCGCCTGCTGTTCCTCCATGCCATCACCGCCCTATCTGAATCAGTATACCACAACTCTATTGATTCTGCTATATTTTCGTCAGTTTTTTTGGTCAGAATTCAAGGGTTCTTCCCCCGTAATCGCATAGAACTGGGGCACCTCTCCGATGATGAGGGTGTCGGCGATGCTGACCTGGGTGTTCACCTCGACGCTGGTGGTGTAGCCCGGGATGATCGCGCTCATCTCGACGGTGAAGTCCATCAAAATCTTGTGCTGGGTCTGGTTGATCCCCGCCGACTCGAGGGTACTGGTGATGTTGCTCTCGACAAAGGAGGCCGGCACCACCTGAAACCGGATCACCGGCCCGCGGCCGGCAAAGATCTGCCAGCCCAGCAGGGTGCCGATCGGGATCTCGACCTCCTCGAGCTCCATCATCGCCAGCCGGGAGCTGACCGCGTTGGTCAGCTGGGACTTCACCCGGTTGATCGCCGCCGCGTCGGTCTGCACCGCGGTCACCTCCCCCGCGGCGTTGGTGCTGACCTGCACCAGATCCTCATACCCGATGCCGGTCTTCTCGAGCTCGCCGAGCACCGCCTCGTTGATCGCGAGGATGCTGCTCACCCGCGCCTGATACTGCGCCATCGTGATCACCACCGGCCGCACCTCGTGGTCGAGCTCGATCAGCCCAAACATGATCAGTCCGACCAGCAGCGCGAGCCGCAGCGGCCAGCGCCGCCGTTTCGCTTTTTTCTGTCTGCGCCGCATCCTCTCCCCCCCTTCGCCCTACCTTATCAGTATATGTGGCGGCGGCACAAAAGGTGCGGTCTATAATCAGAAGATCCGCCGTGCAGACAGGACGTTTGCGTGAGGGTCTTCCGCAGGTCTCATTATCGCAGTGAGGCCCGCAGGCCACCGCCCTCCGCGGGGCTTTTTTGACTGTTTTGGAACCGATGCTTGACAAAAACCGTATTACTGGTATAATACAGTTAGGAAGTGTATTATTCATATGATACAGTTATCGGAAAGGAGGGGTCCCTTGATTCGATTTGAAGATCTGGTACTGGACGACCGCAGCCCAATTTATCTGCAGATCCTGCGGTTTGTCCGGCAGGGCATCGCCGCTGGAACCGTTTGCTATGGGGATGAACTGCCCTCCCGCCGGGTGCTCTCCTCGCTGCTCGGGGTCAACCCCAATACGGTGCAGAAGGCTTTTCATCTGCTTGAGGAGGAAGGGATCATCGAGTCCCGCACCGGCGCAAAGAGCATCATCGTCACCGATGCTGCCGCCGCCACCCGGATGCGGGCCGAGCTGCAGCAGCGCGAGGCCCAAACCGCAGCCCGGATGCTGCGGGAGAGCGGTCTTGAAAAGGAGACGGCGCTGGCCCTGATCGCAGCGTTCTGGGATCAGCCCGCAGAAAGGAGCAACGAATGAAACAACATCTCTCGGTTTTTGGTCTTGCGGTGCGCGGCACCTTATATAAGACGGCTGCGCTCTGTCTCGCCGCCGCGCTGGCACAGATCGGGTTCTGTCTTTACTTTCTTCGGTCGGGTTCACCGGATGCGCCGCTCTCGCTGGAACAGCTGATCGGCGCCCCCAGCTTTGCCCGGATTGCCGGCGTGGCGTTTCTCGCCCTCTGTGCACTGCTCTGTTTCTCCGGCTGTGACCGCGGGGGGACCCACAGCATCTACACGCTGCGGCGGCTGCGGGTCAGCGAGCGCGCCGCTGTTCTCTGGGCCGCGGTCAGCAACGCGGGGATGCTCGCGCTGCTCTGGGCGAGTCAGCTCGCCGCCGTGCTGATCATCGAATTGATCCGCAGGCAGTTTTTGTCGGCAGCGCCCGATCCGCAGACGCTGCTGATCGCCTTCTACCGCTGCCGCTATCTGCACGCGCTGCTGCCGCTGCGGGAGATCAGCCTGCTGGTGCGCAATCTTCTGCTGCTTTTGGCCCTTGCACTCTGCTGTGCGGCCTTTTCCTACCACCAGCGCCGCGGGCATTTCCGGCTCGAGCCGCTGGTTCTCGCCCTCTTTGTTCTGTTCTTCTTCCCGCAGCAGCTTGGCAGTTTAGAGTCGGACGTCACGCTGATGCTGGTTGCCCTGGCAGGGATTGCAGTCTCGGGCTACAGCCTTTTGGGAGGTGTTTCGGATGAAACGGCGTCTTGAAGATCTCGTACCGGTCGGGCTCGACCCCTATCGGGAACTGAACTGGTTCGGCATCGGGTGCGGTGTGAGTTTTTTGTACAGCATGAAGTTCTTGCTCGAGTATCTCTCACTTCGTTCCGATCTGCTCTATCAGCTCAAATACTTCTTCACCGCGGACACACAGGGTCTGCAGATGCCCCCCTTCTTCACCCTGCTGGGTTCCGCCCCGCTCGGATTCCTGCTCGTCGCGCTCTGTATGCCGGCGGTTGCGCTGTTTCACTATCTCTACCACTACCAGGGCAGCAGGAGCATTCTGCTGATGCGCCGGCTGCCCGACCGGTGGGAGCTGCCCCGCCGCTGCATTACCTTGCCGGCATGGGGCGCCCTTATCGCACTGGCTCTTGGACTGTTTGTCACCCTGCTCTGGGCCGGCATCTATCTGCTTGCAACCCCGCGGGAACTGCTCTCCCCGCTGTGGTACCTCTAATCGAAAGGATGGGACAACCATGTTACAACTTGAATCGGTCAGCAAGTCCTACCACGGCCAGAAGGCGCTGAACGAGGTCTCGCTCACGCTGCGCCCCGGCGAGATCGTGGGGCTGTTCGGGGAGAATGGCGCCGGCAAAACCACCCTGATGAACTGCATCCTCGGTTTTCTGCACCATGCGGGCAGCATCACGCTGGACGGCCAGCCGATCACCCGCAAAAATATCGCCCGGCTCTCCCTCGCCACCAATCTGCACTCCTTCTTTCCGAACCTCTCCGCCGCGGCGCACCGAGAGTTTTACCAGATGCAGTTTCCCTCCTTCCGCGAGAAACGGTTTGACGGGCTGATGGAGTTCTTTGAACTGCCGATGCACAAGGCGGCGCGGCAGCTGTCGACCGGCCAGCAGAACCAGCTGGAGGTGATCCTCGCCCTCTCGCAGGGGGCGGACTACATCCTGATGGATGAGCCCTTCGCCGGCAACGACATCTTCAACCGGGAGGATTTCTACAAGGTGCTCTCGGGCATCCTCGAACCGGAGGAGACGGTGATCCTCTCAACCCACCTGATCGAGGAGATCCAGAACTTCATCGGCCGGGCGGTGCTGCTGCACAAGGGCCAGCTGATCGGCGACAAGACCGCCGACGAACTCGAGACGGAGGGCAAGAGCCTGGTGCAGTTTGTCAAGGAGTCCTTTCACTACCGGGCCGACCGGGTCAGCCAGGCGCTGGAGAACTTCTCGTCCGACGATTCCCCCAACGCGTAGGAGGTGTGCAGCATGAAAAAATCGATTGCCGTTCTTCTGGTGCTGCTGCTCTGCTCGGTGACCCTGTTTTCGGTCTCGGCGGCCCGGATCAACCGCACCGAGGACCAGGTTTCGGTCAGCGCGCAGACCCTCGCCGGCGACCCGGCCGCGGCGGCAGGGCTCACCGTGACCGAGCAGACCATGATGAACTATCATCTGCTCTGGCAGACCGTCTTTGCCGCCGATGATCCCGCCGGTGCAGATACCGATTTTTCGTTTCACCTAAACCAGCTGCAAACCGTCAGCAGCTCGAGGGCCCGGATCGAATTTCGTTTCAACCTCAACGGCGGGATCAGCAGCTCGGGCGACATTCTCTCCGACGAGCGGGATGGTGTCTACACCGGGTTCCCGCTGCTGCCCGCGAAGGATCTCGCGGAGAAGACCGCGCCGGGCGAGACCAAAAAAGGCAGCTACCGGCTCGCCGACTACTACGACACCCTGCCCTACGAACTGGACCTCTATTTCGGGAACGATTACTCGTTCGTCTATTACGACGACCTTGAACAGCAGATCCGCAGCTATTTCCGTCTCGGGGTGCCGGAGGATCTGGTCGTCGAGATCGAGCTGAAGAAGGATCCGCAGGGGCGGACCGTCTCGCTCGACTACAGCAGCGATTTTGAGGGCGGCGATCTCTGGGCGCTCTGTACCGATGCCGGGGACGGGTTCTACTTCAGCTTTTATCTCCCCTCTGCTTTCGATTCCAGCTTTGCCGAGGTCCCGGGCGGGTTCGGCATCTACTATCTCCCATTTGAGCGGGTGGATGACACCGACAGCACGGTTTACACCGTCCGTGGAGATCAGCTCTCCACCATCTACCAGATCGACCCGGCAACGGCACAGGTACTGAATCTGCAGCTGCTGCCGGACGGCGAGACCCTCGCCTTTTTCACCCTCGAAGAGGGCCGCTGCTGGCTGAACACCCTCTCGCTCGGGGACAACAGCCTGCGGCAGCGGATCGAGATTGAGGGGGATTTCACAAACGGCTTTTTCTACGACCCGCGGATCGAAGACGACTTTATGCTGGTCTGCGATGGAAACAACCACTTCACCCTGCTCGAGCTGGAGGAGGGCCGCTGCAGCGTTGCGCTGACCGGCGACCTCGCGCTGCCCGACCCCACGCCGGAGAGTGAAAATCTGCTGCTCTTCAGCTTTGACAGTGCACTCGCCTACGACGGCGCGCGGCTCGCGATCGCCACCTTCAACGACTCCTTCCGATCGGCGAATTTCTGCCTTCTGGTCTACGATCGCAGTGGCCTGGTCTATGCCGGTTTCTATCAGCACAGTCAGTCACAGTACGCGGGTGCCGCCGATGCCAACAGCCGGTGTGTCCCCACCGACAACGATGGTCTGCGGATCGACTTTGAGTCGGCGTAGTCCCGCCTGTCAAGCACAAAACCAAGGCCCTGTTCCGCTTTGTGTGGAACAGGGCTTTTTTGCTGCGGATCAGAAGGGATCGTCCCTTTCCTTGTCCTCTTCGATCAGGTGAAGGCAAGCCGGATTCCCATTCTCTTTTATATCCCTACCAGCCTCTCGGTCTGTGTCAGAAATTCAGGTACAGCCCTATATACTGACAGACTGCAAAGAAAGCCAGCACCAACAGGAAGACAGATTTTTCCCGCCGGAAGGATAATTTCCTTGCCAGACACACCAGACAGAAAATCACTGCAAAATACAGGTAGCTGAAGGTGCGGGTCAACGAGGCATACAGCGTGGGGGAAAATCCCATGAGAAACCGGGACGCAAAACCCGCAAGCAGAACCAATGCAACCTCCAGACGTTTGGGGCGGTCAACCTGCACAAACAGTGCTGCAACCATGGCGAGGACAAAAGAGGCGCTCACGGCCAGCACAAATGCCAGATAGGGTTTTGAAAAAAGGGCCGGATTCACCAGGTCCGCAAACTGATTGAACTCCTGCGTGATCTCTTCCTGCCCCAGGTAGTCCTGCAAAAAGCCGGAGAAAAAGAGGAAACAAAGTGCGGGAGAACAGCTGAGGAAGACAAATGCCGTCCCTCTTTCTGCCTCTCTAATGCCGCGATACGCCAGAAAGAGGACCAAAAGCAAAAACAGAATATTCTTCGTGTCAAAGATTGTGGCCACGGTGGACACGACCCCCAAAAACGCTTTTGCCATCAGGCCAAACTCTCTGTACTGCGGGTACCAGGCATCCACCTCCCGCTCGAACCGTGCGCCGTTCCCCGGACAGGTCATAATGAATAAAAAGCTGCAGATCGCAAGCAGCGCCAACAGCCATATGGAGGGGTTCACCTTTTTGCGCGCATACAGCATCGAACCGATCCCCACCGCATAGAAACCGATGATGAGGGCACACATCTGTTCCTGATTACAGGCAAAAATCATGCAGGCTGCACTGTAGAGCAGCCCGATCCGGGAAAGCGGGGCGCCTCTCATGGCTTGCCGGAGGGGAAACAGCGCCACTATACCAAAGGAGAGGGGCCAAAGATAATTCAGGCAGGTGGAAACCCACCCCGCACTGGACAGCTCTGCCAGCGGATAAATCATAAAGAGCAGGCAGAGGACACACCGCAGGTAGAGATTCAACTCTTCATCGACCATCCAGGCCAGCCCGGCAGCCAGCTGGACACACAGGAGCGCCGTCAGCAGGGAAAAGACCCATGTCGGCAGCTGCAGCAGGAAGATCATTACAATCTCAATGACCAGGCGGGAGCTCCAGGTATGATAGCGGGTGCTGATCCAGTCCCCCGTGATGGAAATCTGTTGAAACCACAGATCATCCCGAACAAGCTCCAGTTTCAGCAAAAAGAAGGCAAAGATCAAAAGAAAAAGCGCGAGGTAAGGAAATTTGCTTTTCAGTTTTTGCATTTTCACTTTGACCACAATTCCCTTTCGTTTCGGTATCGGCCGAGCGCAAGATCGGCATTGTCCCGGCCGTTCCCTTTTTCAAACAGAATGCCGCCCAAACCTGTCCGGTCTTTTGGCGGCGGCACAATGATATTGTACTGTTTTTCCAAGGTAAACGCAAGGTTCCGCCCTGCAAAAGGGGATCGCACAAAAGTGCATTCTCCACGCCTCCTGCCCGAGC
>DXIA01000194.1 GCA_019113125.1 Candidatus Pygmaiobacter gallistercoris
AGATCAGCGCCAGTTTCTGTTTCATGCCGTGGGAATAGCCGGCAATCGGGCTGCCGAGCGCGCCGGTCAGCTCAAAGGCGTCGGCGTATTTTGCGATCAGATCCTTGCGCTCCCCCTTCGGGATGGAATAGAGATCGGCGATAAAGGTCAGATAATTGATGCCGGTCAGAAAGTCGTACAGGTCGGGATTGTCCGGCAGAAAGGCGGTCACCCGCTTGGCGCCGATCGGATCGCGGCGGATGTCATGCCCGTCGATCGCGATCTCGCCCTCCTCAAAATCAAGGATCCCGGCGACGGCGCGCAGGGTGGTGGTCTTACCGGCGCCGTTGTGACCGATAAAACCGTAGATCGAGCCGGCGTCGACGGTCAGGTTCAGGTCCTCCACCGCCCTCTTTCCGTCGGTGTAGGTCTTGGAGAAATGACGAATTTCCAGCATACAGATTCCTCTTTCCGGGCAAAGCCCTTGCAAAACTGCGGGGAAGGCCCCCGCGCTTGTGCCCTCATTATAACATCTGCCCATCCGCAGTCAAGCAACTTTTCTAATCATTTTTGACAAATCGGATGGAGCGCGGCTATAATAAGGTACTCAATTTCGCAATAAAAACTTACGGTAAAAAACAACTTTTTAGAGATCGAGGGGAGCGGCAGATGAAAAGAAGAGAGAAGTTGATGGGAGAACTGCTCGCACTGTTCACCGCCGCAGTGCTGCTGACCGGATGTGTGGAACGGCCGCCCCAAAGCGAACCGGAGAGCAGCAGTACCCCCATCCCGGTCTCTCAGCCGCAGAGCGTACAGTCGGAGAGCGAAAATGAGCTGGATGCTGCGGAACAACTGCTTGCCGGGATGACGCTGCGACAGAAGGTGGGCCAGCTCTTTCTGATCCGGCCGGAGTCCCTCTGTGGCGAGCTGACCCCGGATCAGGTGCATGACGCATCGGCGTTCGGGGTGAGAGAGTGGACCGATGCGATGACCAACCGGCTGGCGGAGTATCCGGCCGGCGGGGTGGTGCTCTTCGGCAAGAATCTGGTCGATCCCCAGCAGCTCGCCGCGATGATGGGGGCGATCCAGCGGACCGGAGGGATACCGCTGCTGGTGGGAATTGATGAGGAGGGCGGCACCGTCGCCCGGCTGGCAAACAGTCCGGGGTTTGATCTGCCGCGGTTTGAGGAGATGGCTGCCATCGGGGCGCAGGGAGATCCCGATGCGGCACGGCAGGTCGGCGGCACCATCGGCGGCTATCTGCGGCAATACGGCTTTCAGCTCGACTTTGCCCCGGTGGCGGATCTCTGGACCAACCCAAAAAACACGGTGATCGGCACCCGCGCGTTCGGCAGCGATCCCGCACTGGTCTCCCGAATGGTCAAAGCGGCAATCGAGGGATTCCATGAGCAGGGAATTCTCACCTGTATCAAGCATTTTCCGGGTCACGGTGACACCGAAGGGGACAGCCATGCCGGCTATGTCGTCCTCGACAAGAGCTGGCAGGAGCTGAAGGGACGGGAGCTGATCCCGTTTGTCCAAAATTTCGAAAACACCGACCTCGTGATGGTCGCCCATATCCTGCTGCCCCAGGTGACGGATGATGGATTGCCGGCCTCCCTCTCGGCTGAGCTGATCAGCGGACGGCTACGGGGAGAACTCGGCTACGACGGGCTGGTCGTCACCGATTCGCTCGCGATGGGGGCGATTACCCAGCAGTATACCAGCGGGGAGAGCGCGGTGCTGGCCTTTGCGGCCGGCGCGGATCTGCTGCTGATGCCGCAGGACTACACTGCGGCGTTTGAGAGCCTGCTGTCGGCAGTCGAGCGGGGAGAGATCTCCCAGACGCGGCTGGATGAGAGTGTGCTTCGGATCCTGCGGGCAAAACAGAAAGCTGGTCTGATATAAAGAAGAGGATCGCTAGAGGATCGCTGCTGGCAGCGATCCTCTTCTTATTCAGTTTTTGAGGCTCTGCAGCGGGGCGGGGATCCGGCCGCCGCGGGCGACAAACTCCTTCGGGGAGAACCGGTTGATCTCCATCACCGGTCCCCAGCCCAGCAGGCCGCCGAAGTTCAGGATCTCTCCCTTCTCCTTGCCGATCGCGGGGATGACCCGCACTGCGGTGGTCTTGGAGTTGACCATCCCGATCGCAGCCTCATCTGCGATCAGCGCCGAGATGACCTCGGCCGGGGTATCGCCGGGCAGGATCACCATATCGATGCCGACGCTGCAGACGGCGGTCATCGCCTCGAGTTTCTCAATCGAAAGGCTGCCGCACTGGACGGCTGAGATCATGCCGGCATCCTCCGACACCGGAATAAAGGCGCCCGACAGCCCGCCGACAAAGTTCGAGGCCATCACACCGCCTTTTTTGACCGCGTCGTTGAGCAGCGCCAGCGCGGCGGTGGTGCCGCAGCAGCCGCAGCTCTCGAGGCCCATTGCCTCCAGCACATTGGCGACCGAGTCGCCCGGAGCCGGGGTGGGGGCGAGGGAGAGATCGACGATGCCAAAGGGCACTCCGAGCCGCTCGCTGACCAGACTGCCGACCAGCTGGCCCATCCGGGTGATCTTGAAGGCGGTGCGCTTGATCAGCTCGGCCACCTGCCCGAGATCCATCCCGCCGGCCTGCTTTGCCAGTGCAGCCCGCACTGCACCGGGACCCGAGACGCCGACATGAATCTCGCAGTCCGGCTCGCCGGGGCCGTGGAAGGCGCCAGCCATGAAGGGATTGTCCTCCGGCGCGTTGCAGAAGACCACCAGCTTGGCCGGACCAATGCAGTTGCGGTCGGCGGTGATCTCGGCCGCGCGGCGGACGATCGGGCCCATCATCGCGACGGCATCCATATTGATGCCCGCCTTGGTCGAGCCGATATTGATACTGCTGCAGACCAGTTCGGTCTGGGCCAACGCCTCGGGGATCGATTCGATCAGCAGCCGGTCGCCCGCCGAAAATCCCTTCTGCACCAGCGCCGAGAAACCGCCGACAAAGTTGACCCCGACTTCCTTGGCAGCGGCGTCCAGCGTCTTGGCAAACTCAACCGGGTCGGGATCCTTGCAGCCGGCGAGCAGCATCGCGATGGGGGTCACCGAGATCCGCTTGTTGACGATCGGCACCCCGTAGGCGGCGCTAATCTCCTCCGCCACCGGCACCAGCTTTCTGGCGCGGGTGATGATCTTCTCGTAGATCTTTTCACAGGCGCGGCGGGGGTTCTCATCGGCACAGTCGAGCAGCGAGATGCCCATCGTCACGGTGCGGACATCCAGATTTTCATCGCTGATCATCCGGATGGTCTCGAGTATATCTTTGGTATCCAACATAAAATCCGTTCACCCTTTCTCCGAGCTCAGATGTGGTGCATCGCGTCGTAGAGTTCCTGACGGGTCGTCTTGACGTCGACCCCTTTTTCCTCTCCGGCCTTGGCGAGCTGCTGCTGCAGCTGGTCAAACGGGACGGCGCAGTTCGAGATATCCACCACCATGATCATCGCAAAGGTTCCCGCAAGGATGCTCTGGGTGACCTCTTCCACATTGACATTCGCCTCGGCGCAGACCCCGGCGACCTTCGCCAGAATGCCCACGGTGTCCTTGCCCACAACGGTAATAACAGCCTTCATCCCTAACTCCTCTTTTCCGCGGCGTTTTCCGCACACTTGTTGTTGTGTTAGCACCATTATATCAGATAATTTACAACGGCTCAATTATCAAGTATAATAGATAAAATTGTCTTCATCGCATAAAAAGGAGACAATCCGACAAGGACTTTTCCGCCGCGCAGTCTGCGGCGGTGCAAAAGAAAGGGCGGGATACAGCATGGATCGAATCTTGAGAATCTTGGAGGACAACGCGCGTCTTTCGCTGGAGGATATCGCAGCGATGACCGACAAGACGCCGCAGGAGGTCGCGGCGGCGATCGACGGGTATGCAAAGGAGGGAATCATCAAGGGGTACAAGACCCTGATCGACTGGGACAAGACCGACTTTGTCCGGGTGAGGGCGCTCATCGAGCTGCGGGTCAGCCCGAAGAAGGATCACGGCTTTGACGAGATCGCCTCCACCATTGCCCGGTTTCCCGAGGTGGACAGCGTGATGCTGATGAGCGGCGGGTATGATCTCGGCCTCGTGATGACCGGCAAGAGCTTTCAGGAGATCGCGATGTTTGTCGCGCTGCGGCTCTCCCCACTGGACGATGTGCTCTCCACCGCGACCCATTTTGTGCTGCGGACCTACAAAAAGGACGGGGTGATCTTCGTCGACGAAAACAGTAAAGATGAAAGAGGGTATAATTTCCTGTGATAGATTACAGCAAGCTGTTGGCTGCCCACGCAAGGGAACTCAAACCCTCCGGCATCCGCAAATTCTTCGACGTCGCCGGCACGATGGAGGGCTGCATCTCGCTCGGGGTGGGGGAGCCGGATTTCAAGACCCCCTGGATGATCCGGGATGCCGGCATCAAGAGCCTCGAGCGGGGCAAGACCTGGTATACCAGCAACGCAGGCCTCGCCGAGATGCGCCGGGAGATCGGCCGCTACCTCGAGCGGCGGTTTGATCTGCAGTACGACCCCGATACTGAGATGCTGGTCACGGTGGGCGGCAGCGAGGCGATTGACCTCGCGCTGCGGGCGGTGCTCGAGCCGGGGGATGAGGTCATCATCCCCGAGCCCTGCTATGTCAGCTATGCGCCGCTGACCGCTCTGGTCGGGGGCGTGCCGGTGCCGCTGCCCCTCAAGGCGGAAAATGGTTTCCGGCTGACGGCGGAGGAGCTGCGGGCGGCCATCACCCCGAAAACCAAGATTCTTGTAATGCCCTTTCCCTGCAACCCCACCGGTGCGGTGATGCGGGAGAGGCATCTCGCCGCGCTGGCCGAAGTGCTCAAGGACACCAATATCCTGGTGCTCACCGATGAGATCTATGCCGAGCTGACCTATGGCAGTCGGCGACATGTCAGTATCGCCTCGCTGCCCGGCATGAAGGAACGGACCATCTATATCAATGGCTTTTCCAAAGCCTATGCGATGACCGGCTGGCGGCTGGGCTATGTCTGCGCCCCCGCCCCACTGATGAAGGTGATGACCAAGATCCACCAGTACGCCATCATGTGCGCGCCGACTACCAGTCAGTACGCCGGCATCGTCGCGCTGCGGGAGGGAGATGAGGCGATCGAGGCGATGCGGGATGAGTACGATATGCGCCGCAAGTTCCTGGTCAATGCCCTCAACCGGATGGGACTGACCTGTTTTGAGCCGGAGGGTGCGTTCTACGTCTTCCCCAGCATCAAGATCAGCGGCCTGGGCTCGGAGGAGTTCTGCGAGAAACTGCTCTACTCCAAAAAGGTCGCGGTGGTGCCGGGCAACGCCTTCGGCAGCTCCGGCGAGGGATTTGTCCGGATCTCCTACTCCTATTCGGTGGCCCATCTGTCCGAGGCATTGGACCGGATCGGGGAGTTTTTGGAGGAGTGCCGCAATGGCTGAGCAAAATTCCGGAATTCTTTTGCAGACCGGCCTCTCCTATGACCGGCCGGAGGAGCTCGCCGTGGCGGTGGAGCGGATCTTTGCCCTCTGCCCGTCCGCCCGCCGGCTCGGGCCTGAAAGCAGCGTATTGCTCAAGCCGAACCTGCTGGCAAAGCATCCGCCCGAGCATGCGGTGACCACCCATCCGGCGGTGGTGGAGGCGGTGGTCAAGGCGCTGCGGCTGCGCGGGGTGAAGAAGATTACCCTCGCCGATTCCTGCGGCGGAATTTACAGCGAGGGGGGCATGCGGTCGCTCTACCGGGTCAGCGGGCTGGCCGAGCTCTGTGAGCGGCTCGGGGTTGTGCTGTGGGAGAAGACCACCAGCGCTCCCCGGGCCTGCGACGGTCGTCTGGTGCACGAGTTCAACCTCATCACCCCGGTACATGAATGTGATTTCATCATCGATCTGCCCAAGTTCAAGACCCATGTGATGACCGGCATGACCGCCGCAGTCAAGAATTTGTTCGGCTGTATCCCCGGGCTGCAGAAGGCCGAGATGCACATGCGTTTCCCCGACCGGGAGCGGTTCGGGCAGATGCTCTGTGATCTTGCCGGGGCCGTCGCGCCCGACATGATCGTGCTGGACGGCATTGTTGGAATGGAGGGGGATGGTCCGGCCGGCGGAAAGCCCCGTGCGCTGGGACTGCTGCTCGGGGGTGAGGATCCGTGGAAAATCGATCTCGCCGTCGCATCGCTGATGGGACTGGAACCCGGCAAGGTGCCCTATCTCGCGGCGGGGATCCGCAGCGGGGTTTGTCCCGCTGCCTTCGCCCCCTCGATGCTGGCAGAGGACAGTGCGCCGCTCAACCCGATCGACAGCTGGAAACTGCCCGAGAGTTTTTCCAGCCTGACCTTTTCCGATCATTATCCGGTCGGTCTGCGGTGGGCCGGTTCGCTGGTGACCCGGCTGGCTGCACCCCGCCCGGTGATCCGCCGCAGCGACTGCATCGGCTGCGGCAAATGCGCCGAGATCTGCCCGGGACACACCATTCGGATCCAAAACGGCAAGGCGCATATCAACCCATCCGGCTGCATTCGCTGTTTCTGCTGTCATGAGATGTGTCCGGCCAAGGCGATCGCGGTGCGCCGGATTCCGCTGTTCCGGCTCTGACAGAAAATATGGCCGCCCAAGCGGCGGCGGGGGAGGGGATCTCGATGAAGGGGGCAACCCTGCTGGCTCCGGCCAAACTAAACCTTACGCTGGACATCACCGGCGTGCAGGAGGACGGGTATCACACGATGGATATGCTGATGCAGGCGGTCAGCCTGTATGAGCGGGTGAAACTGCGCCGCAGCGACCGGCTGGAGATCTCGGCCGCCGGCGCATCGCTGCCGCTGGGGCCGAAGAATGTCGCCTGGAAGGCGGCAGTCGCCTTTTTTCAGCAGACCGGTCTGCTGGCCGGCGCCCAGATCCGGCTGGAGAAACACGCGCCGATCCGGGCCGGAATGGGGGGCGGCAGCGCTGATGCCGCCGCGGTGCTGGTTGGGCTCAACCTGATCTACGGTGCGCAGCTCACGCTGGAGGAGCTCTGCCGGATCGGGGCCACCGTCGGGGCAGACGTCCCCTTTGCGCTGGTGGGGGGCACTGCCCGGGTGCGGGGATTTGGCGAGCAGATCGCATCGCTGCCGCCGCTGCCCGACTGCCTGTTTGTCGTCTGTATGCCGGAGTACGGGATCTCCACCCCACAGGCCTTTGCCGCCTATGACGAGGTGGGGGCGGAGACCCGGCCGGACAACGATGCCGCGGAGCGGGCGATCCGGGACGGCGCACTCGGCGCACTGTTCCCGCACCTTGGCAATGCGCTGCAGCGCGCCTCGGCCGGGAAGGACACCGAAAGGATCTGTGGGCTGTTGACCGATGCCGGGGCCAAAGCGGCGCTGATGACCGGCAGCGGTGCGGCAACCTATGGGATCTTCACCTCGGTGCTGGCGGCACAGCGCGGACAAAAGGCGTTGCAGAGAGCCGGTTTCGACAGGGTGTGGACCCTGGTGCCGGCCCGCACCGGCCCGGTGGTGGAGGAGATCTTTTGATCAAACGGCGGGATTTGGATCCCGCCGTTTTTTGATAGCACGCCAGCAGATCGGAATATTTTTCCAGTGATCCGCCGATACTCCCGACAAGGCCGGAGATCTCCGGCGGAGAAAGGCGTGATACATTTGAAAAAGTTCAAGACAGCTCTGGGGGTCGGATTGATTTTGGCAGTCCTGCTGACCTCCTCCTTTTCCAGCTTTGCAGCGGTCTGCAAGGAGATCCGTGCCGACACGCTGCGGCTGCATATCCTCGCAAACTCTGACAGCGCGGCGGATCAGCAGCTGAAACTCGCGGTGCGGGATGCGATTCTGGCAGAGGAAGGGGAACTTTTCTCGAACTCTGCGGACAAACAGGATGCGATCCGCCGCGCCGAGCAGCAGCTGCCGCGGATCCGACAGATTGCGGAGCAGGTGATCCGGGAACACGGATACGACTATGCGGTGACGGCAAAGGTGACCAACCTCTATTTTGCGACCACCCATTATCCCGACACCGGGCTCACGATGCCGGCGGGGCGATACGACGCGGTGCGGATCGAGATCGGCGCGGCAGAGGGAAAAAACTGGTTCTGTGTCCTTTTCCCGCCGCTGTGCCTTCCCGCCGCGACCGAGAAGAGCGAGCAGAACTACACCGAGGAAGAGCAAATGGTCACCGAGGGTGGGTATGAGCTGCGGTTTGCGCTGGTGGAGTGGGTGGAGCATCTGCGGGAAATCTGGAAATAGCTGGAAAATACCGCAGTGTTGTGGTAGAATGAAACTGGCCGCCACCGGCGGCCAAATGCTGCGGTAAAAGCGAGGAATGTAAAGATGACAGGGAGCAAAAACAAGCGAATCCGCAAGGATGCAATTACCCTGATCGGGGTGGTCCTCTCGGCTGCGCTGCAGGCCTATGTGATCAAGGTGTTTATGAATCCGTCCAACCTGATTTCAAGTGGTTTTACCGGTGTGGCACAGCTGATCAATCTGCTCACCGAGACAACCGGTTTTCACATCGACACCTCGCTGGGCATCCTGCTGCTGAATATCCCGGTCGCGCTGCTCTGTGCACGCGGCATCAGCCCGCGTTTCACCCTGTTCAGCTGTATCCAGTTCGGCTGTGCATCCCTCTTTCTCAAGCTGTTCCAGTTTGAGCCGTTGATGCAGGATGTGCTGCTCAATGTCGCCTTCGGTGGCTTTCTGTACGGCATCTGTGTCGTCATTGCCCTCAAGGTGGGCGCCTCGACCGGCGGCACCGATTTCGTCGCCCTCTACTTCTCCAACAAGTTCGGCAAGTCGCTGTGGCAGTATGTTTTTCTTTTCAATACCACGGTGGTGCTGATCTTCGGCGCCTTCCGGGGCTGGACCCACGCGGGCTATTCCATCGTCTTCCAGCTGATCTCGACCAAGACGATCTCAACCTTCCACACCCGGTACGAGCGGCTGACCATGCAGATCACCACCGAGCATCCGCAGGAGCTGCTGGCCGCCTATACCGCCCAGTACCGGCACGGCATCTCCTGTGTCGATGGGTACGGCGGTTACTCCCATCAGCCCTTCACCGTGATGACGACGGTGGTCTCCTCCTATGAGGTCAAGGAGATCATCCACCTGATGAAGGAGGTTGACCCGAAGGTCATCATCAACATCTACAAGACGGTGGATTTTGTCGGCGGGTTCTACCGCAAACCAATTGACTGACAGAAAAATCGCATGGAGCAGTGCACTCCATGCGATTTTTTTAGTCCTCTTTTTCCGCTGCGAAGTAGGCGATGCCGCAGGCGCCGGGCCCGGCGTGCACCCCGATCACCGGCCCGATGGCCGAAACCGGGGGCTTGGGCAGGTGCAGGTTGTCGCAGATATACCGGTAAAACGGCTCCACCGTTCTGCGGTGACCGGTGTACCCTAATAGATAGGGGCGCAGAATGTCGATGCCGCCCTCCTCGGCGGAGATCAACTTAAAAATGGTAACATAGGCGCCGGGCAGCCCGCGGGCCTTGCCAACCACCCCGACCTTGCCGTTCTGCACCGTGATGACCGGCTTGATGCCGAGCAGGGTGCCGGCAACCGCAACAGCTGCCGAAAGCCGGCCGCCCTTCTGCAGGTATTTCAGGGTATCAACCACCGCGTACAGCCGGATCCGTTTTTTCTCCTCATCCAGTGTCCGGGCGATCTCGGCCGCAGTGAACCCCTGATCCCGCAGCGCGACGGCACGGCGGACCAGCAGCTGTTCGGCGAGGGTGACGGTCATCGAATCGACCAGAAAGATCTGATCCTCATAGCCGGACATCTCGGCCGCGAGCCGGGCGCTCTGCAGCGTGCCGGACAGCGCGCCGGACAGCAGCACTGCGACCACCGGTTCACCGGCCTCCTTTGCCTCCTCGAATGCCGCGAGGAAGAGCTCGGGACTTGGCTGGCTGGTGGTGGGCAGTTTCTCGGCGTGTTCCAGCCGCTCATAGAACTCCTGCAGATCGAGGTCCTCTCCATCGCGGTAGACCTCGTCCGGCCCAAAGTTGACATTCAGTGGAATGACGGTCAGACCGAGCGCGTGTGCCTCCTCCTTTGTAAAATCGGCGGTTGAGTCGGTGAGAATGCGGATTGCCATATCGATTCCATCCTTTCTGCAAGACAATGACGGGGAGACGGGTCAGGAGCCCGAGAAGAAGAGATGTAGGGTTGCAAGCGCTTGTGCGAGGCTCTGCAGCTGCTGCGGGGAGAGACGCGCCTCAACCGCGGCGATCATCCGCGCGTGAAACTGCCGGTGCACCTCATAGGCCTTCTGCCCCAGTGAGGTGGCAGCCACCAGCACCCTGCGCCGATCCTCCTTGCTGCGCCGGCGCAGCAGGTAGCCCTTCTGCTCGAGGGTCTTGACCGCAATGGTCAGGGTGCCGGCGGAGATCCGCAGCCGTCCGGCGAGCGCCGCCATGCTGTTTTTGCCATCCCGCTGTCCGTCGCAGACCGCCTCGATGACATGCATCTCGCTGACCGACAGATTCTCAAACGGCCCTTTGGCCAGTGTCTGTTCCTCAAGATGAAGCAGGTCGTGAAAGACCTCCACCAGAAAGCGGTTGAGTTGTTCCGATTCCGCCTGCACCCAAAACCCTCCCTTCATTTTATTTTGAACTTCAAAACAAAAGAACAACAGGAGTATATCATGGAAAAAAAGCAAAAGTCAAATCATTTTGAAATTCAAACTAAATTCTGCGCGGATTGACGGAAACTGG
>DXIA01000195.1 GCA_019113125.1 Candidatus Pygmaiobacter gallistercoris
GTCTTCATCTCGGCGATCTCGCCGCGATGGAGCACGATGCCGCCGATGACCTGAACCGGGAAGTGACGCATCCCCAGCACCCGGTCGGAGGCCTCGCGGCAGGCCGCGAAGGCGTCGGGCAGAATGTCGTCCAGCGTTTCGCCGTCGGCCAGCCGCTGTTTCAGTGCCGGGGTGACCGCCTGCAGCTCTGCATCCGAAAGCGCCTTGTAGTGATCCTCCAGCGCGAGCACCTTGTCCGCGATGGGACGGATCTTTTTCAGCTCCTTATCGGAAAAGCTGCCGAAAATCTTTTCGAAAAAAGCCATTTGATTACCGCCTAATCTTATTTAATGTACGCCGACCAAAGCGGCGGCGCATACACGCCATTATTTTACACCGTGAGCGCGGGACTGTCAAACCGGAAAAACCGCGCAAAAAGGGAAAGAAGGTCGTTCTGCTCACAGCTGATCGGCCAGCGCGGCAAAGTCCGCCAGCGTCAGCTGCTCGGGCCGCACCAGCTCGCCCCGGCCCAGCGCGGCGACCGCGGCGGCGACCTGCGGCTTTGGCAGTGAGAGTCCGCTGCTGATCGCGTTGACCGCCGTCTTGCGCCGCTGGGAAAAGGCGGCCCGGATGACCGCAAACATCCGCTGTTCACTGGCGGGGCGCACCGGAGGATCGGTGCGGGGGCGCAGCTGAATGACCGCGCTGGTGACCTTCGGGGGCGGGGTGAAACTGCCGGGGGAGACGGTGAACAGGGTGCGCGCCTCGGCGTAATACTGCACGGCCAGACTGATGGCGCCGACCTGGCGGCTGCCCGGCGCAGCGCAGATCCGCTGGGCGGCCTCCCGCTGCACCATGACGGTGATGCTCTCGACCGGCAGCCGCTCCTCGAGCAGTTTCATCAGGATCGGGCTGGTGATGTAGTAGGGCAGATTTGCGATTACCGCCACCCGCAGACCCGCAAATTCCTGCTGGATCAGTGCGGCGAGATCGGTCTTGAGCACATCCGCGAGGACGATCTTGACATTGTCGAATTCAGCGAGCGTCTCGGCCAGAAGGGCGGGCAGCCGCTGGTCGACCTCGACTGCGACCACCTTCGCGGCGCGCAGCGCGGCCTCCTTGGTCAGCACCCCGATACCGGGGCCGATCTCGAGCACCCCGAACCCCCGGTCGATGCCGGCGGCCTCCACCATCCGCGGGCAGACGGTGGGATTGATGATGAAGTTTTGTCCAAATCCCTTGGAGAGGGCGAACCCGTGGCGGCGGCAGAGCTCCCGGACGGTGGCAAGATCGGTCAGATTCGGCATTGCAGTTCTCCGTTTCTCCCGCATGGCGCGGGAATAATGTTGCAGGACAACAGTAGTATACCATATTCTCCGCCGCTTGTCCGCTGGGTGCTTGCAGAATCCGCGCCGATCGTTTATGATAGAGAAAAATGAAAAAACGCCGGGATCTCCGGCGATGGAACGGGAGGATTTGCATGGTGCGCAGGGACAAGATCAACTACTATCTGGATATCGCGGACACCGTTTCCAAGCGCGGGACCTGTCTGCGGCGCAACTACGGCGCAATCATCGTCAAGAATGACGAGATCATCTCGACCGGCTATGTCGGAGCGCCCCGCGGGCGGAAAAACTGCAGCGATATGGGGGTGTGCATCCGGGAAAAACTGCGGATTCCGCGCGGGGAGCGGTATGAGCTCTGCCGCAGCGTTCACGCCGAGGCGAATGCCATCATCAGCGCCGATCGCAAGTCGATGATCGGCGCCACCCTCTATCTCTCCGGGCGGAACGTGTCGGACGGACAGTATGTCAAGGGCGCGATGTGCTGCAGCATGTGCAAGCGGATGATCATCAACGCCGGCATCAGCCAGGTGATCGTCCGGCTGGACGATGAGAACTATCAGGTGGTCGAGGTCGAGGACTGGATCAAAAACGACGAGAGTCTTGAGGGAACCTTTGGCTATTGAGACGACACCGACAGGGCGGCCGCGCGGCCGCTCTGTTCTTCTGTCCGCGGCGGACAGGGAAGGAGAGCGAAGAAAAGTTGAAGACGGGATTGGTCATGGAGGGCGGTGCATTCCGCACCATCTTTTCCACCGGAGTTTGCGACGCACTGATCGATCTGGGGCTGACCTGCGACTATATGATCGGGGTATCGGCCGGCATCGCTTATGGTGTGAGCTATCTGTCCGGGCAGAAGAAGAGAAATTTAAAAATTCTCACCCGGTATGTACACGACAAGCGGTACATGGGGGTCCGCAACCTGCTGCGGCGGGATAACCGCAGCTATTTCGGGCTGAAATTTGCCTACGAGGAGATCCCGAACAAGCTGATTCCCTTCGATTACGAGGCGTTTGCGGCCTGGCCGGGGGAGGCGGAGGCGGTGGTCACCAGTCTCGCCGACGGCAAGGCGGTCTACCTGCCGGTGCCCCGGAGTGATGAGCACTTTCTGCTGCTGCAGGCCACCTGTGCGATGCCGCTGCTCTTTCCGACCTTTGATCTCGGCAGCGGGCCGGTACTCGACGGCGGGGTGGCGGACGCGATCCCGTTTGAGCGGGCGCTGGAGCAGGGCTGCGACAAGCTGACCGTCATCCTGACCCGGGAACGGGAGTACCACAAGCAGCCCGAAAAGCTGGAGCCGGTGATCGATTTCGCCTATCGTCGCTGGCCGGCCTTCTGCGAGGTGATGCGGCACCGGGCCGAGCGGTATGAGCAGCAGCGGGAGAAACTCTTCGCGCTCGAGCGGGAGGGAAAGGCGCTGGTCATCGCACCGAAGAGCACCGCCGGGTTCTCCCGGGTGGAAAAGGATCTTTCCAAGATCCGGGCGCTCTGGAAGGAAGGCTATGATGAGGGCATGGCGCGGCGGGAGGAGCTCGCCGCCTTCCTCAAACCGAAAAAGTAAAACAAAGGTGTGGCAGAATAAGAAAACGCAACTTCCTTTTGGAAGTTTAGTTCTGCCGTAGACTTTTGGCGTAGAAAGCACTCAGAGCGGCCCCCCAAGCCACCAAGGCTTGAGGGGCCACTCTTCGCACTTTCTCCATCCAAAATTCTGGGGCAGAACTGCAAGGCACCGTAAAAAGGTCGGTTTTGATGCGGGTGCAAGGAAAAACGCCGAAGGCACCCTTTGTGGATGTCGCGGGCAGCAGAGCTGCCCCGACGTTTTGACGCCGCAGCCGCGCAAAAGCGGCCTTTTTACGGCGTTGTTTTCTTATCCTGACACACCTAATGGGGCGCAGGATTTTTTCCTGCGCCCCATCTTTTATTCTGTGGTTACAGCCCCAGTTCCTGTTTCATCTTGGCGAGCTCATCCTCCACCGAGGCGTCGGTGCCGGCGGCGCTGTACTTTGCCTCCAGCGCCTTGGCCTCGTCCACCGGTTCGGTGTTCAGCTGGGACATCGCGTTCGCCTCATCCAGCATCCGGTCGGCCTTCTCCTCCATCCGGTCAAAGGCGCTCATCGCGCCGGAGGCCTTGTCGGAGGCGGAGCTGACCTCGTTGACCTTCTGCTGGGTCTTGGCGACCGCGACCTTCGCCTTGATCGTCTCGCGGCGGGACTTGAGGGTCTCGATGTCGCTGACCAGCTTGTCGTGCATCTGCCGCATCTTCTCGGCGTTTTCATGGGCCGAGGCATAGGCGGTTGCAAGGCCGGCGCCGGCGCTCTCGAGCTGCTGTTTCTTGGCGATGAAGACCTTGGCGTCCGCCTCATTGCCCGCCTGCAGCGCCTTCTTGGCAAGGCCCGCGTACTTTTCGGTCTCGGCGCGGTTCTCGTCCACCAACCGCTTGGTGCGGGCCTCCTCGGCCATGACGCCGGCGGTCTCCTTCTTGACCTCTGCCAGATTGTCCGCCAGCTCCCGCAGATACTGGTCGATCATCTTGGCAGGATCCTCCATCTTATCCAGAACGGCGTTGACGTTGGCCTGAATGATATCGCTGAATCTCTGAAGAATTCCCATCTTGTACCTCCCAAAATCGTTTTGTATTTTTACCGCCCGAGGGCGGCAAAGTCACTCTTCGCTGTGCGGCGTCCCGTTGCCGGGATCACCCGCACCCTTTTCGTACTTTTTCGCAAGATCCTCCGCCTCGCTGTCCCCGAAGGTCTCGAGCGGGGTGTTCAGTATCTCTGCGGTCTTCTGATCCTCCAGGTTTTTCTGTGCCTTGGCCTTCTTCCACCAGTTAAAGAACAGCAGGAAGAGAACCACAACGCCGGCCACCACCGCGACGACGATCAGCACGGTCGGCCAGGGGGACTTGGTAACGGTCATGATCCGCTCGGCGGTCTTTTCAAAGGTGAGGGAGAAGAACTCCTCATCGTCGAGGTCACTGCTGTAATACCGGTCGAGGTAGTCCGCCAGGATGCCGACCGCCTCGTCGTCCATCACCGTCTTGGCCGCGCTGCCGGTCTGGTAGCCACAGATGTAGCTGCCCATCCCGTCGTCGCAGAAGACCAGCAGAAAATGCGCCTCATCGGTGAACAGCTGGTCGTAGAGGGATGCGGCATAGCTCTCGATCTCACTCGATGAGGGCTGGTTGCTGCCGTTGACCCCATCCGCGATATAGAGATACGGCTGCACGCCGGTCAGACGGTAGAAGGTCTTCATCCCGCTGGTCAGCTGGTTTGCATTGGTGATCCAGCCGCATTCATCGGTATAATAAGCCGTCTCGTCGACCGAGCCCGCCGGCAGCGGCTCCCGCGCGACGGTGGAGGCGGCAACGTCATTGGCCGAGCTGCCGGAACTGAACCCGATCAAGGGGAAAATGGGGAAAAAGACAACCGCTGCGATGACGAGAAATACCACGACGAGGACGACCGAACTGCAGCCCCGGCCGCCGCCGTACCGAGGCGGCCGGCCGCCGTAGTAGCGGTTGGTGCCGAAGAAGACCGGCCCGCGGTAGCCGTAGGACGGACGTCCGAATCCCCCGGAAAATCCGCCGGAAAACCCGCCGCCGCGCCCGCTGCGGCCACTGCTGCGGCCGCCGGAAAAGCTGCCGCCGCTGCGCATACCGCCGGAAAATCCGCCGCTGCGCCCGCCGCCTCCGCCGCCTCTGCCAGATCTGCCCAAAAGAATCCCTCCTTTTCAAAATCAAAATCAATGGTGCAAAGCAGGTTGGTTTCAGCGCTGTGGGCGAACCAGAAGATTCCGATT
>DXIA01000196.1 GCA_019113125.1 Candidatus Pygmaiobacter gallistercoris
CAGACGGCTCCCTACCGACAGGAGGAGATTGATCTGACCGATAAGAGAGCGGTGGAAGAGGCCGACCGGCGACGGTTCGATTTTGTCGACCGGCTGGTGGCACAGGTTGAGACCCGCAAAACCCTGACCCGGGAGAAGAGCGCCGGGGACGCGATCGACGCGGTGGTGACCAACCGGTTTGCCGGCATCCCACTGTTTGCGGCGGTGATGTTCCTCGTCTTTCAGATCTCACAGGTCTGGATCGGGCCGCTGATCGCCGACACCCTGACCGCCGGTCTTGCGGGGACACAAGGCTGGGCCGGTGATCAGCTCGCCGGCGCCTCACCGCCGCTGCGGGCGCTGCTGGTGAACGGCATCCTCGGCTGGGTGGGCGCGGCACTCGGCTTTCTGCCGCTGGTGATGGTGATGTATTTCCTGATTGCGCTGCTCGAGGACTGCGGCTACATGGCCCGTGTCTCGGTGCTGCTCGACCCGATCTTCAAGCGGGTGGGGCTTTCCGGCCGGTCGGTGATTCCCTTTGTCATCGCGTCGGGCTGCGCGGTGCCGGCCATCATGGCGACCCGCACCATCCGCAATGAGCGGGAGCGGCGGGCAACCGCGATGCTCGCCCCCTTTCTGCCCTGCGGGGCAAAGATCCCGGTCATCGCCCTCTTTGCCGGCGCGTTTTTGACGGCGCGGGCTGGGTGAGCACGGTGGCCCATCTCTTCGGCATCGCGCTGATCTTTTTCGGTGCGCTGCTGGTCAACCGGATCGCCGGCTATAAGGCGCGGCGCTCCTTCTTTCTGATCGAGCTGCCGGGCTACAAGCTGCCCTCCCTCAAACGGGCATTTCTGTCGATGTGCGCCCGCGGCTGGGCCTACATCGTCAAGGCGGCGACCATCATCCTGCTGTGCAACACCGCGGTGCAGCTGATGCAGACCTTCCGCTGGGATCTGACCGTCGCCGCGAGCGCCGATCAATCGATCCTCGCCTCGGTCGCCGCCCCCCTTTGCACTGCTGCTGGTCCCGATCGTCGTGGTGCTCTTCTGGCAGCTCGCCGCCGCAGCGGTCACCGGGTTCATCGCGAAGGAGAGTGTTGTGGGCACTCTAGCGGTCTGCTTTGTCGGGCTGCAAAACCTGATTGACCTGGACAACCTCGCGCTGATCGAGGGGGCCGGCGGACAGGCGGCCGGGATTCTCGCGATCTCGAAGGCGGCGGCGCTGGCCTATATGATGTTCAACCTCTACACTCCGCCCTGCTTTGCCGCAATCGGGGCGATGAACGCCGAGATGAAGAGCAAAAAATGGCTGTTTGCCGGCATCGGACTGCAGCTCGGGATCGGGTACACCGTCGCCTTTGCGGTCTACCAGATCGGCACCCTGCTCACCACCGGATCGGTCGGCGCGGGATTCTCCGGCGGACTCGGGGGGGGGTGGCCGCCTTCTGCGCGCTGCTGGTCTGGCTCTGCCTGCGCGCGGGCAGGAACATCGCGCGGGACTACGCGCTCGGGGAGGTGAAGGCGTGATGCAGAACCTGATCCCCCTTGCGCTCCTGCTGCTGGCGGTCGCGGCGGCTGTGCGGTATCTCTGGAAACGGCGCGGCCAGGGCGGCTGCCCCGGCTGTTCGGGTGGCTGCAGCGGCTGCGGCGGCGGACACAAAAAATAACACAAAGCGCAGGATCCGAAGATCCTGCGCTTTATCATTTACTCTCCTGCCGCCCGAGCAGCCCGAGCACGATGTC
Source organism: Candidatus Pygmaiobacter gallistercoris (assembly GCA_019113125.1). Lineage (GTDB taxonomy): Bacteria > Bacillota > Clostridia > Oscillospirales > Ruminococcaceae > Pygmaiobacter > Pygmaiobacter gallistercoris. Next base: position 1,722 of record DXIA01000196.1, read on the forward strand.
TCGCGAGGCCTCCATATGCCTTGTCACCGCCCGGTAGGTCTCGAACCGATCCGCCGCGGTGCAGAGCGCCCGCAGGATCGCCCGGTGTTCCATCAGCGCCTGGGCCGGCCGGCCGGGCAGGGTAAAACTCTCCAGCGCGATCGAGGCGACCCGGTGGTTAAGGGTCTCGTAGAGCCGGTTGAGCTCGCGGTTGCCGACATATCCGACCAGCGCCTTGTGGAATGCAAGGTCGCTGTCCAGCACCACCGGCATCGGCTGGCCCCCCGCAATCTGCTGTTCCAGCTGCTCAATGCTCTCCCGCAGCGCCGCGAGGGTCTGCGCCCCCTTTGCCGAGCCCCGCCCGGCCGCCAGCTCGAGCGCACAGTATCCCTCCACCGCGGTGCGGGCCTGAAAGGTGGTATAGACATCCTCCTCGGTCAGCTGGTGCAGCCGGAACCCCCGGCTGGGCAGAATGTCGATCATCCGGTCCTGGCTGAGCCGGACCAATGCGTCCCGAACCGGGGTGCGGGAGATGCCGATCCCGGCCGCGATCCGGGTCTCGGAGTAGACCACCCCCGGCCGCAGCACCCCGCTGGTGATTTGGTCAAGCAGATAGTCATAGGCCTGCTGCTGCAACGGTTTTTGCTTTCCCATCCGCACTCCCTCCCTCTTTTTTTCGTTCTCCTTATTATAAGGTGGGGGCCAACACCCCGTCAAGCTGGGTCCGGACGCCGGGTTTTCGGGCCGTCAAAAATTCTTTTTCCTTTTTTTGCAAACTGTCTATATCTCTTTCAAGGTTTCTTCACCTTTGCTCTCTATCATAAAAAGCGTCAAAGGTGCAGCGGATCCCCCCCTTCTCCGCCGCACCGGACGCTGCCGCCGGGACGCCCGCGGCACTCTGGCGGGCCGGAGCCATCCGGTTCGCAGGCCGGAAACCCAAATTTTACTGCCGCCCCCCACTACCGGGACGCCCGCAGCGGGGCGCGGCAGACAAACAACCCTCCGTCCTCTGGACGGTTCAGATAGATGTTCCGCGTTATCTGCTCCCTTCTCGGCAATAATTACAAAAAGATTACAAATATTAACAATTTCGTAACAACTTTTTGTAACCTATTTGATACAATAAGAGCGTAGCAGGTGACAATAACTTTTCTCCTTTTCCTCTTTTTTCTTTTTTGACCGCCGGCAGTTTCGCCGGCGGCCTTTTTTTACTTTACCGCCAGGCCGAGGGGTGGTATCATCAAAGGAGAACCTGCAGAAAGGAAGAAACGACATGACCGAGGAAAAGATTGCGCGGATCAACGCGCTGGCAAAAAAGAGCCGGGCCGAGGGACTGACCGACGCCGAGCAGAAGGAGCAGGCGGCGCTGCGCCGGGAGTACATCGAGGCGATGAAGGCGAGCCTCAAGAGCCAGTTGGACAACACCATCGTCATCGACCCCGACGGGCGCAGCCACCGTCTGCGGCGGGAGAAAAAATAACTTGCTTTTTGGCAAAAACTGAGATATAATCTCAGTTGAGAAAGATTCTCAAAAAGGAGAGAAAACGGTGATGAAACAGCGCAGCACCCCGCAGCGGCGGCTGGTGATGCAGGCGGTGTCGGAGCTCGAGGGGCACCCGAGCGCGGAGGAGATCTATCTGCGGGCGGTACAGCTGTGTCCCGGGATCGGCAGGGCGACGGTCTACCGCTGTCTCAAGCTGTTGGTGCTGGAGGGAAGGCTGCGGCGGGTGGGGCTGTCCGATGCGGCCGACCGGTATGACCGCAAGACCCAGCCTCACTACCATCTGCGGTGCGAGCGGTGCGGAGCGCTGATCGATCTGGCGGTCCCCTACCTTGCGGGGCTGGATGCAAATGTCGGCCGCCACACCCAGTTCGAGATCCACCGGCATATCCTGATTTTTGAGGGGCTCTGCCCCGACTGCCGGCAGCGAGCCGGCAACCATCGGTGATCTTCGCGGCGGCGGTATCGCACGGCCGACCGCGGGGCATGATAAAACAAACAAAACTGGAGGTAATGCAACATGGCACAGTTGAAGGGTTCCAAGACCGAGCAGAATCTGATGGCGGCGTTCGCCGGCGAGAGCCAGGCGCGCAACAAGTACACCTACTACGCCTCGAAGGCGAAGAAGGAGGGCTACAAGGTCATCGGCGACATCTTTGAGGAGACCGCCGGCAACGAGAAGGAGCATGCAAAGCTCTGGTTCAAGGCGCTGCACGACGGCGAGGTGCCCGACACGATGGCCAACCTGCTGGATGCCGCCGCCGGCGAGAACTATGAGTGGACCGAGATGTACGCCGAGTTCGCCAAGGTCGCCCGGGAAGAGGGCTTTGACAAGCTGGCCTGGCAGTTCGAGGCGGTGGGTAAGATCGAGAAGGAGCACGAGATGCGCTACCGCGCGCTGGCCGACCTGCTGCGGGAGGGCAAGATCTTCGCCCGCGAGGAGGAGCAGGTCTGGATCTGCACCAACTGCGGCCACATCCATGTCGGCAAGACCGCGCCCGAGAAGTGCCCGGTCTGCGACCATCCGCAGAGCTACTTCGAGCTGCGGGTCAAACCCTACTGATTTTTTTCTCTGGCAAACCGGGGACCGGGTGGGAGCCTCCCGCCCGGTCCTTTTTTCCCCTTTCCGTCTCAGCGGCCGGTCTTTTCCGATCTGCCGACCAGATCATCCAGCGTGACCCTGTGCAGATTTGCCAGCCGGATCGCCGTTTCCAGCGGCAGCGGTCGCTCTTCCCGCTCGTACTTCGAGTAGAGTAGCCGGTCGCAGGGCAGCAGCTCGGTCACCTCTTTCTGGGTCAGATCGGCATCCTCCCGCAGATCGCGGATTCGCAGTTTCATCAGCATCACCAGCCCTACTACAACAAAGGACATATTGCCCTATGCCGATCGGAAAAGAGGCACCGTATGCCGGACTATAACAAAGATGTACCTGCGGCTGTTTCAGGCCACCGAGGA
>DXIA01000197.1 GCA_019113125.1 Candidatus Pygmaiobacter gallistercoris
TGATTGACGGTACAAGACAGTTGAAAAAACAGGCAATACCCCTCGCGGTATTGCCTGTTTTTTTGCAAAACGGTCTTTTTGTTTCATTTTATGTCGGATTGTCTCATTTTTGTGATAAACTTGTAAGAGAAACCAAAACTGTGTCGTTCTTATGGTACCAAACGAAACGGGAGGTGCGGCGATGAAACGAATGTTCAGCCTGTTGGCGGCGCTGGTGGTGGTATTCAGCCTCGGCAGCGGCCGGGTGCGGGCGGCGGAGGAGGCGGCGCAGATCACCGCGCGGGTTGCCGACGGCGCCGGCAACCGGCTCGCGGCGCTCGAAGACGCAAACCGCAACAGCAAGCTGCAGCTGACCGGAGATCCTCTCACCGTCACCGGCGACGCGCGGTTTTACGGGGTCTACCTGATCTGGGACCAGCCGCCGGGCAACTGGTCCGCCACCGCTGACGGCAGGGCTGTTTCGGGCGGCGGTGAGGGCTTTCTGCACGAGTATGTTCCGCTGCCCGAGGGCTGTGACAGCTTTGTCCTTACCCCGCAGCCCGGCGCGCTCTGCTGCGACATCTATCTGTTTGGTGCGGGAGATCCGCCAAGCTGGGTCCAGATCTGGCAGCCGCCGCTCAAGGATGCCGATCTTTTGCTGCTGCCCACCCATGCCGATGACGAGCATCTCTATTTCGGCGGCACGATGCCGCTCTATGCCGGCGAGCTGCAAAAAAAGGTGCAGGTGGTCTACTTCACCCACCACTGGGCGGAACCCTACCGCCCCCACGAGCTGCTGGATGGCCTGTGGACGGTCGGGGTGACCGCCTATCCGGTCTTCTCCGACTTTGTCGACCGGTACGCCGGCACCATCGACCAGGCCCGGGCAATGGTCGACGAGCAGCAGGCGATCGCGTTCCAGGTCGAGCAGCTGCGCCGGTTCAAGCCGGAGGTGGTGGTCGGGCAGGATGTGAATGGGGAGTACGGCCACGGGATGCACCAGTACAACGTCTACACGCTGCAGCGGGCGCTGGAGCTCTCAGCCGACCCGACCCAGTTCCCCGAGAGCGCCGACCGGTACGGCGTCTGGGAGGTGCCGAAGACCTATCTGCACCTCTATCCCGAGAATCCCGTCACGATGGATTGGAACCAGCCGCTCGCGCGGTTTGGCGGCAAAACCGCCCTTGAGATGGCAAAACTGGGATTTGCCGAGCACCGGTCCCAGCAGACCTATTTCAAGGTGGAGGACTTCGGCCCCTACGACTGCCGGCAGTTCGGGCTCTACCGCAGCACCGTCGGTCCGGATCTGCAGGGCGGAGATTTCTTTGAGAATCTCGCCGCGCAGGATTATTCCGACTATGTCGCCCCGACCCCCACGCCGGATCCGACGCCGCAGCCCACCCCGGCACCGACCCCACAGCCGGAGGAGACGCAAAAGAGCCCCGGCTGGGGGCTCCCGGCGGCCGCCGCAGCGGTGGTTTTGGGCCTTGCGGTGACGGTGGCGGTCTTTTTGAAGAGAATCAAAAGATAAGTCTGTCTGCCCTGCAGCAGAAGGAGAGGCACGATGAACGGACAAAATCAGGATAAAATGATCTGGAAGGCGGAGGGGACGGCGGTCCCGGCACCCTCCCATGCGGCGAAGAGGCCGCACCGGCGCCGGCGGCACCCGGTGCGGGGATTCTTTGCGGTGCTGGGCAGCCTGCTCGCCCTGATCGCAATCGCCTTTTTCGGGGCGACTACCATCATCTGTCGGGGTCCGTCCCCGGCGGCGCGGGACCTCTTTGTCAACACCGTGATGGAGACCAGCGCGGCGAAGTTCCTCGCCCGGATCTATTTCTCGGAGGAGGAGATCGCCGCCATCCGGGCCCGCAACGCGGTGATCGACGAAAATGTGGTGACCGAGACGGTGGACTTCGAGGAGACAAAGTCGGACGGCGAGACGCCGGAGTTTGAACTGGTCGACGTCTCGGGACCGACCTTCAAGGGAAAGATGCTGATCGTGCGGGATCCCGCACGGGTCTCCCTCGCGGTCGCGCCGGTCTTTGACCCCGACGTCGCCGGGCTGCGGGTGGAGGAGTACGCCGAACAGAACGGGGCGATCGCCGCGATCAACGGCGGCGGATTTCTCGACGAGGGCGGGGTCGGCAAGGGCGGTATGCCGCTCGGGCTGGTCATCAAGGACGGCAAGCTGCTCAGCGGCGGCAAAAATACCAAGGGCTCGATCGTCGGGTTCGACAACGAGAACCATCTCATCGTCGGCACCCTCACCGGCGCCGAGTGCCTCGAGCGGGGGATCCGGGATGCGGTCTCCTTCGGCCCCGCCTTTATCGTCAACGGCGAGCCGATGGATGTCGCCGGTTCGGGCGGCGGGCTCAACCCCCGCACCGTTCTCGGCCAGCGGGCGGACGGTGCGGTGCTGATGCTGGTCATCGACGGCCGGCAGGCGCACAGCATCGGCGCGACCTACAAGGACTGCATCGACGTCATGCTGGAGTACGGCGCGGTCAACGCGGGCAACCTCGACGGCGGTTCCTCCAGCATGCTGGTCTACGAGGGCAAGGTGCAGAATGTCTGCGCCTCCCTCTACGGGTCCCGCGCACTGCCCACCGCCTTTATCGTCAAATAGCAGGGAGAGGATCGGATGAAAACAACAAACAGGTTTCGGATTGCGCTGGCCGTCTTCTGGCTGGTCTCCCTCGCGGCGATCGCGGTGGGGCTGGGCTGGCTCTGGTTCCGGCTGGAGGCCTATGAGAACGCCACCCCCGAGGCGGCGGTGCGGCAGTATCTGTCGGATCTGCGGCAGGGCCGGTGGGAACAGCTTGCAGCCGGCTCGGATTTTACCCCGACCGAACTGGTCACAGAGCAGGATTACATCGCATTTTTGCAGCAGACCTACAAGGAGCTGCCGGAGGACACCGCACTGGTGCGCACCGGTGAGGAGGGCGGCAGCATCTACCAGCTGCAGGACAAGGCGGGCAACAAGATCGCGGCGCTGAAACTCACCGCCGCGCCGGCGGGGGAGAAGTATGCCTACCGGGTGCAGACCCGCACGACCACCCTTGATCCGGTCGAGGTCGAGGCGCCGGCGGGGGTGCAGGTGCTGCTCGGCGGCCGGCCGCTGCCCGAGGCGGCGGTGCGGGAGACGGTGACCGCACCGGGATATGAGCAGCTGCCCGACGGCATCGCGGCGCCCCAGCTGGTGCGGTACGAGCTCGAGGGGCTGCTGCAGCAGCCCCAGCTGACGGCGCAGGACGGCTATCAGGTCAGCACCGTCAAAAAGGGCAAACAGACGATCTACGAGGTGACCGGCGTCCCGTCGGCGGCGCAGCAGCAGGAGTACCGCGCGCTGGCCGAAAAGGCCGCGAAGACCTACGCGGCCTTTGTCACCCAGGATGCGGGGCGGGGCGAACTCAACGCGCTGCTGCTGCCCGGCACGTCGTTTTACAAGGCGATCCAGCAGTTCTACAACGGCTGGTATGTCGAGCACACCGGTCACGAGTACCGCAACCTCGACTGCAGCGAGCTCGAGCTGGTCTCGGACGACGCGTTTTCGGCGAAGATCTCCTTTGACTATGTCATCCTGCGGGGCAGCAGGGAATATCTCTATCCGAGCAGCTACCGACTGTTCTTCCTCAACGCCGGCGGGGGCTGGAAACTCGCACGCCTCGACACCCTGTAAGGGGTTTGACGGGCCGGATAAAACCTGATATAATGGGCACACAATAACCAGATGCGATGGCGCGCACCCTTTGCGCGCCGGCACCGGGAGAAGTAACGGTGACGAGGGCAGACAGAGAGGGTGCGCGGGGCGGAAAAAACCGCCCGGCTGGGAGCGCGCCTTGCCGGACCGCCGCGAAATGCACCCGGCAGCACGGGCGGCGAGCGGAGAAGATCCGGGTAGCCGTCTGCGGCCGCCCCCGTTACCAAGGGCTAAGAGTAAAAAAACCGAAGTGGAACCGCGGTGTACCCATCGCCTTCGCCTGTCCCCAAGGGACGGGCGGGGGCGTTTTTTTGCGCCCGGTCTTCGGCAGCTTTGAAAGGAAATGAGAAGAATGGAACACATGAAGATCTTCAACACGATGACAAGGCAGAAGGAGGAGTTCATCCCGCTCAAGGAGGGGGAGTACCGGATCTATGTCTGCGGCCCGACCGTCTACAACTTCATCCACATGGGCAACGCGCGGCCGGTCTGCGTCTTCGACACGCTGCGCCGGTATCTCGAGTACCGCGGCAATCGGGTGCTGTATGTCTCCAATATCACCGACATCGACGACAAGATCATCAAGAAGGCGAACGAGGAGGGGACCACCTATGATGTGATCGCCCGGCGGTACGAGGAGGAGTACTTCAAGGACTGCCGCGGGCTGAACGTCAAGCCGGCGACCGCCTATCCCCGCGCGACCGAGCACATCGATGAGATCCAGGCGATCATCAAGGACCTGATCGAGAAGGGGTATGCCTATCCGGTCGAGAACGGGGACGTCTACTTCCGCACCCGCAAGGACAAGAACTACGGCAAGCTGTCCCACCAGCCGATCGAGGACCTCGAGAGCGGCGCCCGGATCGCGGTCGGCGAGCTCAAGGAGGACCCGCTCGACTTCGCGGTCTGGAAGGGCTCGAAACCCGGCGAGCCGGCCTGGGATTCCCCCTGGGGACCGGGACGGCCGGGCTGGCACATCGAGTGCTCGGCGATGGCGCGGCGGCATCTGGGCAACACCATCGACCTGCACTGCGGCGGGGTGGACCTGGTCTTCCCCCACCACGAGAACGAGATCGCCCAGTCGGAGTGCGCCAACGGCTGCACCTTTGCCCGGTATTGGATGCACAACGGTTTTTTGAACATCGACAACCGCAAGATGAGCAAGAGCCTGAACAACTTCTTCACGGTGCGGGACGTCGCGGCCGAGGTCGGGTATGAGCCGATCCGGTTCTTCCTGCTCAGTGGTCATTACCGCAGCCCGCTCAACTACACCCGCGAGGTGGTCGAGAGCTGCAAGGCGAGCCTCGAGCGGCTGTATACCTGCCGGGACAACCTCGACTTTGCGATCGCCCACGCCGAGAGCAGCGGCACCGAGCTGACCGAAAAGGCCGCTGCGGCGCAGCGCAAGTTCATCGAGGCGATGGATGACGACCTCAACACCGCCGACGCGATCGCCGCCGTCTTCGAGCTGGCGCGGGAGATCAACACCCTGTCGGCCACCTCCTCCCGTGAGACGCTGGAAGGGGCGGCGAAGACCTTCGACGAGCTGACCGGGGTGCTCGGGCTGCTCTACAACCGCGAGAAGGATGAGATCCCCGACAAGGTCAAGCAGCTCGCCGAGGAGCGGGCGGCCGCGCGCAAGGAGAAGAACTGGGCCCGCGCCGACGCGATCCGGGATGAGCTGGCCGGGATGGGCTATGTGGTGGAGGACACCGCGAACGGCCCGAAGATCGTCAAGAAATAACGGAGAGAAAAAACCATGCGAATCGACAAATATCTCAAGGTGTCCCGCCTGATCAAGCGGCGCACCGTCGCCAACGAGGTGGCGGACGCCGGCCGGATCACCGTCAACGGCCGGCCGGTCAAGGCGAGCTATTCGGTCAAGGAGGGGGACATCATCGAGGTGCAGTTCGGGCCGAAACCACTGCGGGTCAAGGTGACCAGCGTGGAACAGCCCTCCGGCAAGGATCTTGCCCGGGAGATGTACCTCGTACTGGAGGATTGACTGCGAAGAGCGCAGCAGAGGCGGCGGGCCCAAAACGGGCCCGCCGCCCTTTTTTTCATAAAACGGCTGCGGGGGGCATACCATAAAAGAGGACACAGAGCAGGCCACAGAACAAACGCAAAAGCGGACGCGCAATCGCACGCACCGCGGAAAGGAAACAACAAAATGACCCAGCAGCCGCAGAAGACCTTCTACCGCGCGTCGGGGGAAACCCCGCCGACGCCGCAGCACCAGCCGGTGCGACACAATCTGATCGTCGAGAACCGATCCTCCCTCACCGCGACCGGCATCCGGCAGGTGATCTCCTATGACGAGTACACCGCGACGGTGCTGACCGACCTTGGAACTCTGATTATCGGGGGCAAGAACCTCAAGGTCAGCGAGCTCTCCTGCCAGAGTGGAGAGCTCAAGGTCAGCGGGGAGATCGAGTACATCCAGTATGAGGAGCGCAGAGAGAAAAAGGGCGGGTTTCTCGGCCGCCTGACCCGCTGATGGTCGCCCAGCCACCGATCGCACTGCAGTGGATGGACGCCTTTTCGGCGCTCGGGCTCGGGCTGCTGCTCGCGGCGTTTTACGACGCGCTGCGGTTTGTGGCCGGCCGGTCGAAACCGCTGGTCTTTCTGTGCGATCTCGCCGGATTTGCCGCCGCGGCGGTGGCGGCGGTCAGTTTCGGGGTCTCCTACAGCTACACCGGCTTTTTGCGCTGGTATATGCTGGCAGGAATGGCGGCGGGGTGCGCCGCCTACTTCTTTGCGGTCGGCCCGTTTACCGCCGCGCTGCGCCGCGCCTTGCTGCGGGTCGTCACCGCGCCGTTCCGGCTGGCCGCTGCGCTCGTTCTGCGGCCGGTCGCACAGAGCATTTTGCGCCGGCACAAGGCGTCGGTAAAAAAGAGAAAAGAGAAGAAGAAAAGCGCAAAACACCCCTTGCAAGAAGGAGGGAAAGTGTTGTATAATTCAAATTAACAGTAGGCTGCAGACGGGATCGCTCTGTCCGTTTTCGGCTGGGAGGAGGGGTTGCCGATGAGACGCAGAAGGGAAAAGCGGGTGAAATTTTCCGCATTTCTGATGCGGATCGGCGCTGCTGCGCTGATCGTCTACCTCGCGGTGACCCTGATTGTCAGCCAGGTGGACATCATGGTAAAGCGCCAGCAGCTCGATTCGCTCACCGCGGATCTCTCCCGGCAGGTCGAGGAGAACACCGAGCTCCAGCGGCTCTACTCGGCGGGGGAGAGCGAGGAGTATATCGAGCGGATCGCGCGGGATCGGCTGGGCTATGTCGCCCCGGATGAGCGGATCTACATCGATATGTCCGGCGAGTGATCCGCTGCAGCCGGAAGAAACTGCGCGCGAGCGCACAGGTTGAGGAGAAGGAGAGTAATTCAGGTTCATGGCAGTTGAGGTAGGAAGCATCGTAGAAGGCAAGGTCACCGGTGTCAAGAAGTTCGGCGCGTTCGTGCTGCTCCCGGATGGGAAAACCGGCATGGTGCACATTTCGGAGGTCTCGAACGAGTACATTCAGGATCTGAGCACGGTTCTCACCGAGGGCCAGCAGGTCAAGGTCAAGGTGATGTCGGTCTCGCCCGAGGGCAAGATCGCGCTCTCGATCAAGCGGACCCAGCCCCGTCCCAAGCCGACCCGCGCCGACACCGGCAGGGTCTGGCAGCCCCGGGTACAGCCCAAGAAAGAGGATATGAGTTTCGAGGACATGATGGCCCGGTTCAAGAGCCAGAGTGAGGAGAAGATCTCGGACCTCAAGCGGGTGACCGAGGCTCGCCGCGGCGGCGGATACTCCCGCAGAAGATAACAGTAGCGAGAGAGACAGGAGTTTTGCTCCTGTCTCTTTTTTTTGCAAAATTTGAGAAAACATGAGATTAAAGGCGTATGAGCGCGATTTCGTGAGATCCGAGGTCGCCTTCTGCCCGGGGGAGCTGCGGCGGGCGCCGGCGGGCTGCCGGGGGCGGGGCGGGATGTTGTGTTTTTTCTGTGTTTCCTTTAAACTGTAGATCAAGCAAGGGAGAAGCGCAGAACCCGCAATCAAACCGCCGGATCGGAACACGAACCGGCAGATCAAGGAGGAAAGTATGAAGATTCAGGAGTTTTTCGATGCGATCCGGGCTGCACACCCGCCCAAAAGCAGCGCCCGAGTCGAGGGGGAGGAGAGACCGAAAAAGCCCGGCGCGGGCAAAAGGGCGGCTGCCGCAGTGGTGGCCGTGCTGGCCGCGGCGGTGGTACTCTTTCTCGGATTCAATTCCTTTTACAGCATCAACGAGCAGGAGAACGCGGTGGTGGTCACCTTCGGGGTGCCCAGCGCGGTGACCAGCAGCGGCCTGCATTTCAAGATCCCCTTCGTGCAGCAGGTCAAGAAGGTGGATATGACCATCCATGGCTTTGCGATCGGGTATGACGTCGAGACGAGGGAGCCGATCCCGGACGAGAGTCTGATGATCACCTCGGACTACAACTTTGTCAATGTCGACTTCTTTGTCGAGTACCGGGTGACCGATCCGGTCAAGTATCTCTACGCCAGCGCACAGCCGGAGCTGATCCTCAAGACGCTGGCCCAGAGCTACATCCGGGACACCATCGGGCTCTACCCGGTGGATGAGGTCATCACCACCGGCAAGAACCAGATTCAGGGGGAGATCAAGGACAAGATCATGGCCCGGCTCGAGGCGGAGGACATCGGACTGCAGATGGTGAACATCACGATCCAGGACGCAGAGCCCCCGACGGCCGAGGTGCTCGCCGCCTTCAAGGAGGTCGAGACGGCCAAACAGAGCGCGGACACCGCGGTCAACAATGCCAACAAATACCGCTCCGAGCAGATCCCGGCGGCGGAGGCGGAGGCCGACCAGATCCTCCAGAAAGCGCAGGCGCAGAAGGAGTCCCGGATCAACGAGGCAAACGGCCAGGTCGCCCGGTTTGAGGCGATGTACCAGGAATACGCCCGCTACCCGCTGATCACCAAGCAACGGATGTACTACGAGACGATGGAGGAGGTGCTGCCGGGCCTTCGGATCATCATTCAGGACGGCAACGGCAGCACCATCAACCTGATCACCGATCAGGATCTCGCGCAGTTTGCGCCGCAGGAGGAAGAAGAATGAAACAGGCAAAAAAACTTGTGATCGGGCTGGCGGTCCTGCTGGTTCTGGCGGTGGTTGTGCTGGCCAACGCGCTGGTGGTGACAAGGCAGAATGAATACACGGTGGTGCGCCAGTTCGGCGAGGTGGTGGATGTGAACAACACCCCGGGCATCAGTTTCAAGATCCCGCTGATCCAGACCGTCTCAAAGCTGCCGAATACGGTATTGCTCTATGATCTGCCGATCTCGGACGTCATCACCGAGGATAAGAAGACGATGGTGGCCGACAGCTTTGCCCTCTGGAAGATCGAGGATCCCCGGCTCTTCATCCAGACCCTCAACGGCAGCGTCTCGAACGCCGAGAGCCGGCTGTCCACCATTGTCTACAACAGCATGAAGAACATCATCAGCTCCCGCACCCAGACCGACGTCATCAGCGGGCGGGACGGCGAGCTGGCCGCCGACATCCGCAACGGGGTGGGGGACACCCTCGAGCAGTACGGCATCCGGCTGATCGCGGTCGAGACCAAACACCTCGATCTGCCGGACGACAACAAGGAGGCGGTCTACCAGCGGATGATCTCGGAGCGCAGCAACATCGCCGCGAGCTACACCGCCCAGGGCGAGAGCGAGGCCCAGAAGATCCGCAGCGAGACCGACCGCGAGGTCCAGGTCATGCGCAGTGAGGCCGAGGCCCAGGCCGAGATCCTGATCGCCGAGGGCGAGGCGGAGTACATGAAGATCCTCTCGGCGGCCTATTCCGACCCGGCAAAGGCGGAGTTTTACAGCTTTGTGCGGGCGCTGGATGCGGCAAAGGCGAGCCTTGCAAGCGGCGGGAACACCCTGATCCTCTCATCGGACTCCCCGCTGGCACAGATCTTCTATAACGCAGAGTAAAAAACGAACGGGCGGCGATCCCTCTTGGGGTCGCCGCCCGTTTTGCTTTCTGTCTCACTCGGCGCCGAGGTCGGCGGCGAGCTTGGTGATGAAGTCCTGCACGTTGGTCACGATGGTCCGCACCGACAGGCTGCCGCGGTCCTGCAGCTTGCCGACCGCGAACTCCGAGATGTCGATCGAGTAGAAGTAGAGCGGCCGGATCTTGCCGTCCACCACCCGGTAGCTCGGGGTCATGTTGCCGGTGGCGATGGTGTGCAGGGTGGTCGCCATGCAGATGATGGTGGTTGCACCCCGCACCAGCGCCCGCATCCGGTTCTGCGCCTCGTAGACGTTGCCGACCACCTCGGGCAGCGGGCCGTCGTCCCGGATCGAGCCGGCGAGGACAAACGGGATCTTGTTCTGCACACACTCGTAGATGATGCCGTCGGTCACCGCGCCGGTCTCGATGAAGGCGGGGATCGACCCGCATTCCCGCACCCGGTTGATGGTGTCCAGATGGTTGTAGTGGCCGTTCTCCCGCGGCTGCTGAGTGTAGAGGTCGCTGCCCAGCGCGGTGCCGAGGTAGCTCGCCTCCATGTCGTGGGTGGCCAGCGCGTTGCCGGCCATCAGCCCGTTGACATAGCCGGAACGCACCAGCGCGGCAAAGGCCCGGCGTGCGCCGGCGTCAAAGCTGCAGGCCGGCCCCATCACCCAGAGAATGCTGCCGTGCTCCCGCTCATACCGCAGCAGCTCGGCCAGCTGGTTGTAGTCCCGGGTGTAGCCGGTCTCCCGGCTGCGTCCCTGCCGGAATGCGAAGGAGTCCTGTGCGCCGTCCTCGGCGCCGGCAAACCCCTCGGTCCAGAGATAGATTCCCTCACGGCCGTCCTCACTGCGGCCGAGAAAGACCGCATCGCCGGCGCGCAGGTTGCGGAACTCGACGATCTCGACCCTGCCCTCCCGCAGCACCGCGGTGCAGTCCATCCTGCTCTCCTCGGCGAGCAGCCAGCGGCCGTCCACCTTGAAGTACTCGGGGTACATGCTGGTCGAGTGGTAGTTCTGGGGGGCCACCCCGTCCCGCGGGGCGGGGGCGAGGGCCGCGTTCGGCGCGGCGGTAAATTCCGGCCGGGTGAAATCCGGCGCATGATAGGTGGGTAGGGTAAAGGCCATCACGATTCCTCCATTCGTTTCGATTGGTTGTCGTCTGTCTGCCGGTGGTCGCGGAGCAGAAAGCCGTAGCCGTACTGGATGATCCCCTCCGCCATC
>DXIA01000198.1 GCA_019113125.1 Candidatus Pygmaiobacter gallistercoris
CACCAAGCGCGGAAATCAAGCTTGCCGTCCTATTGATCGGATCTCTTCTGCTCTACCCCGGCGCAATCGCCGTATTCTGTCAGAAAGACTTTTGCGTGTAATTTTCTTGACAAAAGATGCATTGCTGCTTATAATATTTCCGGACATAAAAACAGGGGTGCTGGAAGGCTGAGAGTTGTACTGTGCGGTACATCAACCCTTTAACCTGATCCGGGTAATGCCGGCGTAGGAAGTTTCTCGAATACACTTTCGCGGTAGGGCGTCTGTTTTTGCTGTCAAAAACAGACGCTTTTTGTTTTTATGTACTACTTGAGTTGTGAGGGATCGTTATGAGCAAGACCTATTCCAAAACCCGCACACTGGTTGAGTGTGCACTGATGATCGCCATCGGTACCGTACTGGCCCAGATCAAGCTGTTCACCATGCCGCAGGGCGGCAGCGTAACCCTGCTCTCGATGCTGCCGTTTATTCTGGTTTCTTTCCGTCACGGGACCAAGTGGGGCCTGCTGACCGGCTTTGTCAACAGCCTGCTGCAGATGCTGATGGGGTTCTGGGCCCCGCCCGCCGGCACGATCACTGCGCTGATCGGCTGCATTCTGCTCGATTACGTGCTTGCTTTTTCGCTGCTCGGCATCGCCAACCTGCTGGCAAAGCCCTTTAAGAACCGCCTGGTTGGCGTTGCGGTCGGTACCGCCGGCGTCTGTGTGATCCGGTTCCTGTGCAGCTTTATCTCGGGTTTCTGGCTGTGGGGCAGCTATCAGGCGAATTACAGCTGGGCGACCGGCATGCCGGTCTGGCTGTACAGCCTGATCTACAACGGCAGCTATATGGGTGTTGAGCTGATCTTCACCGTCATCGGCGCTGTTTTGCTCTACAAAGCTGCGCCTTCCTTCTTTGCTGCAGTGGACCGGAAGAATGGCTAAGTTGTAAAATTTTCCCTTTCAGTCTTGACAGGATCTTACTGCTGCCTTAAGATGGATTCAACAAGAGGGAGTAGTTCAATCCCCGATTTCAACAACCGCCGCTTTCGGCTGGAACGGGGACCGCTTTAGGAAACGAGACTTTTGATGCGACAAGGTGCGTGTCAAAAGTCTTTTTTACTATTCGGCTATTTCTCCCCTCTTCTTCCCATACTAGACTGGGGTTGTTTCATCCGATCTCATCAAGGAGGTATTGTGATGTTTGAGACAAAATCTGTTCCTGATACGCTTGCCGCGCTCGGCAGCTCGTCGCAGGGACTCTCCGCGCAGGAGGCGGCGCAGCGGCTTGCGCGGGACGGTGCAAATGCGCTGAAGGAAAAAAAGCCGCCCACCCGACTGCAGATGTTTCTCTCTCAGCTACGGGATCCGATGATCTATGTGCTGATCGCTGCGGCGGTCATCTCGATTGCACTGGGCGAGATCTCTGATTCGTTTATCATCCTTGCGGTGGTTCTGCTCAACGCCATCGTCGGGATGATCCAGGAGGGCAAGGCACAGCGGGCACTCGACGCGCTGAAAAAGATGAGCAGTCCCACCGCGATGGTGCGCCGCGACGGAGTGGTACGGGAACTGCCCGCCGCCGATCTGGTCAAGGGTGACATTGTGCTGCTCGATGCCGGCCGGGTTGTTCCGGCCGATCTGAGACTGACCGTCACCGCAAGCCTGAAGGTGGATGAGAGCGCATTGACCGGCGAGAGCGTTCCGGTTGAGAAGGACGCGGATCTCGTCATCCGGGAAGATGCACCGCTGGGCGATCGGCACAACATGGCGTACAGCAGCACCAGCGTCACCTATGGGCGCGGTGAGGGCGTTGTGGTCGCGACGGCGGATCAAACCGAGATCGGAAAAATCGCGTCGATGCTGCAGGATGCCGATGAGCTGACTCCGCTGCAAAAGAGTCTTGCAGTGCTTGGCAAACTGCTCGGTGTGATTGCGGTCCTGCTCTGTGTCGCGCTGTTTGCAATTGCGCTGGTTCAGAAACGGGATGTTGTCGAGATGCTGCTGACCGCCATCAGTCTTGCCGTAGCCGCGGTACCGGAAGGACTGCCTGCCGTTGTCACCATCGTCCTCGCCATGGGGGTGCAGCGGATGGTGCGGGTCAACAGCATCATCCGTCGTCTGCCTGCTGTTGAGACGCTCGGCGCGGTGAGTGTTGTCTGCAGCGATAAAACCGGCACCCTGACCCAGAACAAGATGACGGTGACCAGAGTCTACCGCGATGGGGCCTTTGCTCTGCCGCAGGATCTAAGTCCCGAAAAGGATAAGCTCTTCCTCGACGGTTTCGTCCTCTGCAACGATGCCGCAATCAGTGGCGAAAACCGGATCGGCGATCCCACCGAACTGGCGCTGCTGGATATGGGACAGGCGCTGGGGATCACCCGTGAGGGGCTTGAGACGCAGACCCCCAGAATCAATGAACAGGCATTCGATTCCTCCCGCAAGATGATGACGACCGTCCACCGCACCGCGCAGGGGCCGGTTGCCTACACGAAGGGGGCGGTAGATCAACTGCTGCGCCGGTGTACCGGCATTGTTGAAAACGGCAACAATCGCCCGATTACCGGGGAAGATCAGAGCCGCATTCTCAAAGCGGCGTCCGACATGTCGAAACAGGCGCTGCGGGTGCTTGCAATGGCGGTCAAATATGGAGATGACTCTGCCGCTGAGGAGAACCTCAGCTTTGTCGGACTGGTTGGAATGATTGATCCCGCCCGCCCGGAAGCGAGGGATGCAGTCGAGAGTTTCCGTCAGGCCGGTATTACCACCATCATGATCACCGGCGACCATCGCGATACCGCATTTGCGATCGCCAAGGATCTCGGCATTGCCGAGCGCGAGGATCAGTGCATCACCGGCGAAGAGCTGGATGCGATGGGTCAGGAGGAACTGAACCGTCGGATCACCAGCCTGCGGGTCTTTGCTCGGGTCAGTCCCGAGCATAAGGTTGCCATCGTCAAGGCATTCAAGGCAAACGGCAAGATTGTCTCGATGACCGGCGACGGGGTCAACGATGCACCGAGCCTGAAGGCCGCAGACATCGGCGTTGCAATGGGCATCACCGGTACCGATGTGGCAAAGGGTGCCGCGGACATGGTGCTGACCGATGACAACTTTGCAACGATTGAAAAAGCAATTGAAGAGGGCCGTGGTATCTATAACAATATCAAGAAGACGGTCATCTTCCTGTTGGGTTCCAACCTCGGCGAGGTCATTAGCATGTTTACCGCAATTGTCGCGGGTCTCGCAAGCCCGCTCAAGGCGGTTCACATCCTCTGGGTCAATCTGATCACCGATACCCTGCCTGCTCTGGCGCTTGGTGCCGATGACAAGCCCCGTGGCATTATGAAACGCAAGCCGCGTGACCCGAAAGACAGCCTGTTCTCCGGCGGCGGTCTGTTCTTGACCCTCTTCTATGGCGTTCTGATTGCGGCGATGATGCTCGCAGCATTCCTCTATCTGCCGGTCACTCGTCTCATGGCATCCGGCAGTCCGATTTCGGTGGCCTCGATCGACGCGCTGCTGACAGGAGATTTTCTGGTTCGCGCACAGACCTTCGCCTTTACGGTGCTTGCGGTCAGCCAGCTCTGGCACAGCCTCGGAATGCGGGATGTTGATACCAGTATCTTTATCACCATCCGGCATGAAAACAAACTGACCCTGATCAGCTTTTTCGGAGGTCTGCTGCTGCAGATCTGTGCAACCGAGATTCCCATTTTTTCCAATGTATTCGGTACGTCCACCCTTGCGTTTGGGGAGTGGCTCGGACTGATTGTATTC
>DXIA01000024.1 GCA_019113125.1 Candidatus Pygmaiobacter gallistercoris
GAGTTCGGCATTGAGATCCCGGACGAGGAGATCGAGAACATCAAGACGGTGGGCGATGTGGTGCGCTACATCGAGGACAACACCTGATCAGACGGCAGCCAAAAAACGGCAGGGCCTCCGCTTGTGGAGGCTTTGTTTTTTCACAAGTGGAAAAGGGAGTGTCAATGGCAGATGAGTGAACAGAACAAAAAACTGGTGGAGGCGATCACCCCCATCAATGAGGACTTTGCCCAGTGGTATACCGATATCTGCAAGAAGGCGGAGCTGGTGGACTATTCCTCGGTCAAGGGCTGCGTGATCCTGCGCCCCTATGGCTATGCGATCTGGGAGAACATCCAGCATATTCTGGACGGGATGTTCAAGGCGACCGGCCATCAGAACGTGGCGATGCCGCTGTTTATCCCCGAGAGCCTGCTGCAGAAGGAGAAGGACCATGTGGAGGGCTTTGCCCCCGAGTGCGCCTGGGTGACCGTCGGCGGCACCGAGCAGCTGGAAGAGCGGCTCTGCGTGCGGCCCACCAGCGAGACGTTGTTCTGTGATCATTTTGCCCATGTGCTGCAGTCCTACCGTGATCTGCCGCTGCTCTACAACCAGTGGTGCAGCGTTGTGCGGTGGGAGAAGACCACCCGACCCTTCCTGCGCAGCCGGGAGTTCTGGTGGCAGGAGGGCCACACCTTCCATGAGACCGCCGAGGAGGCGATCGCCGAGACCGAACAGCAGCTCAACTGCTATGCGGATTTCTGCGAGAAGTATCTGAAGATCCCGGTGGTCAAGGGTCGCAAGACCGACAGCGAGAAGTTCTCCGGCGCCGAGGCGACCTACACCATCGAGGCGATGATGCACGACGGCAAAGCGCTGCAGAGCGGCACCAGCCACTACTTCGGGGATGGGTTCTCCCGCGCCTTCAACGTCACCTTCGCCGGCCGGGATAACAAACTGCAGTACCCGTTCCAGACCAGCTGGGGCATGTCCACCCGGATTGTCGGCGCGATCATCATGACCCACGGCGACGATGAGGGCCTGATCCTGCCGCCCGCCGTCGCGCCGATCCAGATCGCGATTGTTCCGATCGCCCAGCACAAGCCCGGCGTGCTCGAAAAGGCCGAGGAGCTGCGGGTGCGGCTGGCCAAGAACTTCCGGGTCCATCTGGACAGCTCGGACAACTCCCCCGGCTGGAAGTTCAGCCAGTACGAGATGAAGGGTGTCCCGCTGCGGCTGGAGATCGGACCCAAGGACATCGAGAAGAACCAGTGCGTGCTGGTGCGCCGGGACAACCGGGAAAAGACCTTTGTGCCGCTGGAGAATCTCGAGACCGAGATTCCCCGTCTGCTCGAGGCGCTGGGGGACAACCTCTACCAGCGGGCGCTGCAGAACCGGGAGAACCGCACCTTCAGTGCGGTCACGATGGATGAGGTCAAGCAGCTCTCGGCCGAGCACAGCGGTTTCATCAAGACGATGTGGTGCGGCGATCCAGCCTGCGAGGAGAAGATGAAGGACGAGGCCGGCCTCTCGAGCCGCTGCATGCCCTTCGAGCAGGAGCACCTGTCGGATGTCTGCCCCTGCTGTGGCCGTCCGGCCAAGACGATGGTCATCTGGGGCAAGGCCTATTGATGATTTTTTGGACAGGGCATGCTGTGCCCTATCCTTTTTGCATCGGGGGGAATCATGGATGAAAAGATTAAAATCCCTGTTAATCCTATATCTTGCGACGGCTGTGCTGTTCGCAGCCTGCGGTACCGAAACCGTCTCATCCGCCGCGCAGCCGACACCCACCCCCATCCCAACCCCGACTCCGATCTCGTTTGAGGCGGACCGCTATCATATCTCGGTTCAGGACGGGGTGATCCGGATCGTGGACACCGCGTCGGAGGGATCGGTGGAGCTGCCGCTCTCGGAACAGACCCTCGAAAAAACGGGGGACGGCGACACCGATGGCCGGGATATCGCCGAGAGCAGTTATTATCTTGACGAGAACACCTTTGCCTTTGTCGGCGGGGAGCTGGTGGCCTTTTTTGGCCGTGTGTCCCATGACGGGGGCGAGAGCTGGATCAGCGTCAACTGCCAGACCGGGGTGGGCCAGATCCGGCGCTGCTGCGTGGATTTCTGGTCGGCGTCGGAGGGGGTCGTTGCGGTCGGGGGAGACCGAATGAATGTCAGTGAGTACAAGGAGCTGTTCTTTACCGCCGACGGCGGTGCGAGCTGGCAGCAACAACCGATCGAAGGAACACTCAGCAGCCGACTGCTCAATGGGGTGACCTTTGCCGACCGGATGCACGGGATTCTCTCGCTGGATGTGCCGAATGACGCGCCGGAATACTGGTACACCGAAGATGGCGGTGCGACCTTTCGGCAGCTGGAGTTTCCGCTGCCGGGGTTTGAGGGCAGCTATTATCTCAAGGCGGACAGCCTGCGGATCGACCCGGAGAGCGGGGAATGGACGCTGATCCTCGGTCAGGGCGAGTATGGCCGGCGCAAGGCGAAACTCACCAGTCCGGATGGGGTCAACTGGAGCTATGAGGGAACGGGAGAAAAACCGGCCCCTTGGCTGGGATGAAAAAACGCAAAAGAAGAGGGCTGCACCAGCAGCCCTCTTCTTTATGTGGCAGATTATTTGGTGCCGAAGATCCGGTCGCCCGCATCCCCGAGACCGGGGACGATGTATCCATGCTCGTTGAGGCATTTGTCCAGTGCGGCGGCATAGATCTCGACATCCGGGTGGGCGTCATGCAGCCGCTTGATGCCCTCCGGCGCGGCAATGATGCAGAGGAACTTGATATTCTTCGCGCCCCGCTTTTTGATCTGGGAGATCGCATCGGTTGCGCTGCCGCCGGTCGCCAGCATCGGATCGAGAACCATGACCTCCCGCTCCGAGATGTCGGCGGGCAGCTTGCAGTAGTACTCGACCGGCTCAAGACTCGCAGGGTCGCGGTAGAGACCGATATGGCCGACCTTGGCCGCCGGGATCAGCGCCAGAACACCGTCCACCATGCCGAGTCCCGCGCGCAGGATCGGCACAACCGCCAGCTTGCGGCCGGCGAGCACCTTGAACTTGTCGGTGGTGATGGGGGTGGTGATCTCCACCTCCTCGGTGGGCAGGTCGCGGGTCGCCTCATAGCACATCAGGGTCGCAATCTCGCTGACCAGCTCCTTGAACTCCTTGGTACCGGTGTTGATGTCCCGCAGATGGCTGACCTTGTGCTGCAGCAGAGGATGGTCCAGAATCATGGGTTCTTTCATGAAAATCTCCATTCTCCGGCGGAGAGGGTTTTATAAGGCTCAACGCCAACCGCGCCTGTCTTTGCCGCCGGACGGGCAGGGGCGGGAGAGACAGAATCAGCCTTCGTTTTCCAGTGCGGTGATCTTTGCGATCCGCTTGGCGTGCCGGCCGCCCTCGAACGCAGTGTTCAGAAAGACGTCCACCAGCTCGATGGCGAGCCCGGCGCCGACCACCCGGCCACCGAGGCAGAGCGCATTGGCGTCGTTGTGCATCCGGGTGTATTTGGCGCTGAAGTAGTCGCTGCAGCAGCAGGCCCGGATCCCCTTGATCTTGTTCGCGGCGATGCTGATGCCGACACCGGTGCCGCAGAAGAGCAGCGCCTTGTCGCACTCGCCCGAGACAACCGCCTCACAGGCGGGCTTTGCCATATCGGGATAATCCACACTCTCGGTCGAAAAACACCCAAAATCCTGATAGGCGACCCCAATCTCGTCGAGATGGGCTTTGACCGCCTCCTTCAGCTCGTAACCGCCGTGATCTGCTCCCAATGCAATTTTGCTCATTGGACTTTACCCTCCTTTGTCTTTTCCAGCCGTTCCCGCTGTGCCTGACTCAGCCGGTGATAGGCGGGACGCAGCAGCGCGGCGTCCTGTGCACCGCCGGCCAGCCACAGGGCCCTGCCCGCGAGGGCAACCCCCGCCGCACGGCCCAGCCGCCAGAGATCCGGCACCGGTTCCAGCGGAACCTTTTCCTTGAGATCATTATAGCACACCTTGGCCCCGTCACCAACCACAAAAACAGTTTTTTCCTCGCCGGCGAGAAGGTCCAGAACCGCCGCGGGCCGGCCCACCGCGTCGGGACACAGCCGCAAAAGCGATGCTCCCTCCCGGCGGAAAGCGGCGTAGTAGACCTCGCCCCGCCGCGCATCGGTCGCCGCGAGAACACAGCCGCCCTGCGGCAGAAACACGCTGTGGGCGAGCGCCTCCAGCGAGGAGACCCCCGCGCAGGGAATCTGCCGCGGCAGCGCCAGCCCCTTGGCGAGGGCCATCCCGATCCGCAGACCGGTAAAGCTGCCGGGCCCCGCGCCGACCGCGATCAATCCAACTTCGGACAATCCGGTCTTTGCGGCCTCGAGTGCGCTTTGCACCATCGGCAGCAGTGTTTCACTGTGGGTCAGCCCATTGTTGAGATAGGACTCATAGATCAGTTCTTCGTCCCGGAGCAGGGCGACGCCGGCCGCCTTCCCCGAGGAATCCAGTGCTAGGGTAATCAAAGGTTCTTCGCTCCCGTCACGGTAATTTTTCGCTCGTCCCCGCCGAGATTTTCGATCTCGACCCGAATGCAGGGCTCGTCGAGATAGGCGGCGATGTTCTCGCTCCACTCAACCGCAACCGCGGCGCCCGCGTCGAGATAGTCGTAGAAGGAACAGGCATAAAGATCCTCCTCCGACTGGATGCGGTACATGTCAAAGTGGGCAAAGGTCACCGGACCCCGGTAGACGTTGACGATGCTGAAGGTCGGGCTGCTGACCGGATCGGTACAGCCCAGCCCCTCGGCGATCCCGCCGCAGAAGGCGGTCTTGCCGGCGCCGAGCCCGCCGGTGAAGAGCACCAGCCCGCCGCCGCGCAGTTCCTCGGCAAGGCGACGGCCGATCGTCCGGGTATCCGCCGCCGAATGTGAAAGATAAACCCCCATAAGCTCCCTCCCGCGGGTCGACATTTTTCCCTGCAAGTATACCACATCCGCGCAAAATGCGAAAGGGCGGCGCGGGTCGCTGATCCGGTCGAATCGTGTAAAAAATTAAAAGATTTTGAATTTTTCCCTGTTTTGGGTGCAAAAAACGGTTTGTATGCTATACTTATAGGGCATTGTTATCTAAGAAGGACCGGCTGTGGCCGGATAAGGGAGTCTCGACTTGAAAGCGATGAAAGAATACATCAAGAATACCGATAAATTATTCATCCTGCTCTGCATTGCCTGCAGTGCGCTGTCGGTGGTTGCACTGACCTCCTTTGCACATGATGCCGCCAGCGCGGACAGCAGCTTTTTTGCAAATTACCGGCTGCCGATCGTGCAGGCGGGCGCGGCGGTGTTGGGGCTGATCTGCGCGATCATCATCTCGACCTTTGACTATCATGCGCTCGCGGCGAGCTGGCCGCTCCATGTAGCGCTCACCTGGGGACTGGTGCTGCTGACCTTTGTGATCGGTTACTCCCCGCTCAACACCAGCAACCGGTCCTGGATCGAGCTGCCGCTGGGGCTCTCGATCCAGCCGACCGAGCTGGCCAAGATCAGTTTTATCCTCACCTTTGCACTGCATCTGGACAACAGCCGTGACCGGATGGAGCAGCCGGGCACCCTTCTGGCCCTGCTGGCCCATCTCGGCGCGCCGATCCTGTTGATTCATCTGCAGGGGGACGACGGCACCGCGCTGATCTTTCTGCTGATCGGCCTGTCGATGCTCTTTGTCGCCGGCCTGCCCCGCAAATACATCTTTGCCGGGATCGGCTGTGTCCTTGTCGCGGTGCCGGTGCTCTGGTTCTTTGTGCTGGAGGATTATCAGAAGGAACGAATCTATGCGCTGTTTGACCCCGAAAAGTATACCAGCGTGATATGGCAGCAGTACCAGGCCAGCATCTCGATCGGCGCGGGCCAGATCACCGGCCGCGGCTTTTTCGGGGTGGATCACCACACGGTGCCCAAGGCGGAGAATGACTTTATCTTTTCCTATATCTCGGAGTCGATGGGCTTTGTCGGCAGCCTGCTGGTACTGTTGCTGCTGTTCGGCCTCGCGGCAAAATTGGTCGCTACGGCTTTCCGCAGCCAGGACCGGCTGGGGGCATTGATCTGCGTCGGCATTTCGGCGGTTATCATCTGGCAGACCATCATTAACATCGGGATGAACCTCTCGCTGCTGCCGGTGATCGGCATCACTCTGCCGTTTTTCACCGCGGGTGGTACCTCAGTGCTGATGCTCTACCTCTGTATGGGGCTGGCGCTGTCGGTTTACACCCACAACAAGCGAAATCTGTTTGACGGCTGATCTGCAGCCGGGCAAAAAAGGAGGCGGTTCCCATGAGCCCCAAAAGACCGAAGAAAAAGATGGCCGGATGGAAAAAGGCCATCCTGATCACTCTCTCTGTTATTCTTCTCCTCTCAATCGGACTGCTCACCGCCGCAGTGGTCTTTATCAACGGCAAGATGAATCTGCTGGACCGCTCGAACGATTATTCCGGGACGGTGGAGGTAGTGGACGATTCCGAGGAACAGCTCTCCTTCGACCATCTGGACCTCGATTATATCGATGTGATGGAGAACGGCGGCAAGATCGAACCGCCCGAGGGGGAGGTCAATACCCACGACAACATCGTCAATATCCTGTTGATCGGCTCGGACGAGCGGGAGGAGAAGATCTCGAGCGCCGCCCGGGCGGACAGCATGATGCTGCTCTCGATCAACACCAAAGAGAATAGCTGGAAACTCGTCTCCTTCGAGCGGGGGGTCGGCGTCTCGATTCCGGATCACGGGGACGACTGGCTGACCCACACCTTTGCCTACGGCGGGCCGGATCTGCTGCTCAAAACGCTGCAGGATTATTATAAGGTGGACGTCGACCGGTATGTGCGGATCAACTTCACCATCTTCGAGACCGGCATCAACGACATCGGCGGGGTTGAGGTGGAGCTCACCACGGCGGAGGCCGAGTATATGAATGAGATTGCCGGTGAAAAGCGGTGGGAGGCCGGCACCACCCGGCTGGACGGGCCGACCGCACTGGTCTACGCCCGGATGCGGCATCTCGACAGCGATTGGAACCGGATTGCCCGTCAGCGCAAGGTCATCAGTGCGGCGGCAAAGCAGGCCGCCGATCTCGGATGGTCTAAGATCAATGCGATCACCGACGAGCTGCTGCCGAAGATCGAGACCAACCTCACCAACAGCGAGCTCTGGAAACTGCTCCTTCGGATGCCGCGTCTTTTCGGCGGGGAGAGCGGGCAGCTGACGGTGCCGGATCAGGAAAATTGCTGGGGCATCCAGCTGGAGTCGGGCAAGTCGCTGATCGGCTGTGATTTTGAGGTCGAGGCCAGGCGGCTGGACGATTTTCTGACCGGAAAGCAGGAGGAAGAGAGCACCGGCAGCTCTTCTGAGAGCGGTCAAAACTGACAAAAAAGACCTGCGGATCAACTTGGGATCCGCAGGTCTTTTGTCTGGTGACCAGTTCACGGCGCGGTCGGACCATCGGTGCGGTCGGGCTCATCCCGCTCAAAGAGCATCGGGATCGCGACCACCGCGGCGAGGCCGACGACGGTGAAGATGATTCTGCTGAAGATGGATGCGGTGCCGCCCAAAAGCCAGCCGACCGCATCAAATTGAAACAGACCGACCAGACCCCAGTTGAGGCCGCCGATAATCAGCAGCGCAAGACAGATTTTTTTGATGATCATACCACAGTTCCCTCCACAGACGGGCCGCAGCCCGACAAAATATGAGCTCTGGTCATAGCATGCCCGGGTCGGGTCAAAAATATGCACTGTCGCAGATAGTTGCAATCGGGGGCCGGTTTGGGGTATAGTATAGGGAGAAAAGAATCAAGGGGCCGGATGATTTGCCCCGGAAAGAAGGATCAAGATGACCATTACCAAAGAGACCATCATTGGCGATATTCTCGATTTTGCACCCCAGACCGCCCCGCTCTTTCTCGAGATCGGGATGCACTGCCTCGGCTGCCCGTCCTCTCGCGGCGAGACCATCGCGCAGGCCTGCTATGTTCACGGTACCGATGCGGATGCGCTGGTGGAAAAGCTGAACGCCGCCATCGCCGCAAAATGATCCGGCCGGAAGATCCCGGCGCACGGCTGCGGGCCGCCGCATCCCTGGTGCGGGAGGGCCACAGTGCGGCGGATATCGGCTGTGATCACGGCAAGCTCGCTGTTTATCTGGTCGAGAGCGGCCGCTGCCCTCATGTGGTGGCGGCCGATCTTCGTCCCGGGCCGCTCAGCCGGGCCCGTGCGCTGGTGCGGGAACGCGGCCTCGAGGACCGGATTGATTGCCGGCTCGGGGATGGGCTCTCGGTGCTCGGACCACAGGAGGCGGAGGAGATCGTGATCGCCGGGATGGGAGGGGAGACGATTGCCGCCATCCTCGCCGGCGCACCCTGGCTGCGCGCGCCGCGGTACAACCTGGTGCTGCTCGCCGCGAGCAGCCAGAGTGATCTGCGGCGCTGGCTGTGCGAGAATGGCTTTTCGCTCTGCCGGGAGGTCCCGGTGGTGGAGGGGAAACACTGTTATACCGCGATGCAGGCGGTCTACACCGGCCACAGCTTTGTGCCGGACCCCCTGTTCTGCCTGCTGGGGCTGCTGCGCGGTCAGCGCAGCCCGGCGGCGCGGGCCTGGTTCTCGCTGCTGGCAAAGCGGCTCAAGACCCAGCGGGAGGGACGCCGCCGCGCCG